>NZ_JAOQJF010000100.1:0-311 GCF_025567195.1 Alitiscatomonas aceti
ATTTACACAAGCCCTTTTTTGAAATTTTTTTGTTTTTTTGAATGATTCTTTCTATTTGACAGGGAAACTCCATCCGTCCTGGCGCATATGCTATCCTAACATTCTTTATTATGAGGCAGACATGGCACAAGGTTATCTGCAGGTAGATGTGGTTTCAGATACAAATAATTTTCCGGTCACAGATGCCAGCATCTCCATATCAAAGACAGAGACGCCGGAGGAGATTCTGGAGGAAGTGAGGACAGACAGCTCCGGCCAGACAGAAAATGTGGCTCTGGAAGCCCCTCCGGCGGAGCTTAGCCTGGCTCCGT
>NZ_JAOQJF010000101.1:0-304 GCF_025567195.1 Alitiscatomonas aceti
TTCTCAGCCATGATTTTCAATCTCCTTTCCAAGTGTGTGATTTCTGCTGTGTGTTCTGCAATCCATGCCTTTTGTTCTTCTTCACTTTCATAAAGAAAAAGGTCCAGCAGGTACTCTACATAGGTTTTCTTCTGGATTGCTTCCACAAAGCGGGGGTGCGGTTCTTCCTCCGGTGTCCGGGGAGAATTGTCGATCTCCCATTTTTTCAGCAGATAGTAGTAATCGGACAGTACGCGATAACACCGCTGCCGGTCCTCACGAAACTGCTGTGCCTCGGTTTTCTGCCGGACATACTTCCTGCGGG
>NZ_JAOQJF010000011.1:0-24577 GCF_025567195.1 Alitiscatomonas aceti
TGAGGCATCCGCCTTTCAGGCGTTGCAGGCATAGGCCCCTTATAGGGGCATAATCAAACCACCAGTTGAACTGGTGGTTCATGACTTAGTGAAAAACCGGGATGGGAAACGAAAACCTGTCCCGGTTTTTCATTTTTATGCAAAATTCATAAAAAACTAATAAATTAAATCGCAAAATGAATTGACTTTATCCAATTTTGATGGGATAATAAAGCCATCTAGTGACCAACATTCAAGGAGGTTTTTCAAATGTCAACAAAGGCTTATTACCCAATCAGCGAAATTGGTAAAGGAAAAGTGGGCTTTTCCAAAACCAGATCCATCATCGAGGGTGCTTTTTACGGCAACAACGTGGTAAAGGTAAATACCCTGAGAGAGGCTTATGAATTAGCAAAGAATTCTCCAGGAACGATCGTGACCGATATGCCCGTTTACAGAGGAGAGGAATTTGGTCTGGACAAGGACGCGAAGGTTCTGTTATTCAACGACGGAGCCATCACTGGCCGCTACGCAACTGCACGCCGCATCGCAGGCGAGCCGGGCGTGGACTGTGAAGCCCTTGACAAGGTAGCGATGGACGCGATCTACGAGTCCCGCTGGAAAACCATGTACCATGCAGAGGTTTTCGTAGGCCTGGATCCCGAATTTATGGTTAAGGCCCACCTTCTGATCCCGGAGGGAGAAGAAAACATCATGTACAACTGGATGTTAAACTTCCAGTACATGTCTGATGAGTACGTAAAGATGTACAAAAAATCCAAACCCGTGGGCGACGGAAAGGAGCCGGATATCTATATCTTCTCCGATCCTCAGTGGTGCGGCTCCGACAGACCCAGCGTATCCCTGGACTGCCTGTCCGATCCCCAGAAAAAGACCCTGTGCTACTTCAATACCGATACCAACTGCGCATGCATCCTTGGTATGAGATATTTCGGTGAGCACAAGAAGGGCACCCTGACCATGGCATGGGCCATTGCAAACCGCAACGGCTACGCTTCCTGCCACGGCGGACAGAAGGAATATACCCTGGCTGACGGCAGCAAGTACGTAGCTTCCGTATACGGCCTGTCCGGATCCGGTAAGTCCACCCTGACTCATGCAAAACACGGCGGCAAGTACGAGATCAAGGTCCTTCACGACGATGCGTTCATCATCAACACAGATACCTGCGCATCCATCGCTCTGGAGCCCACATACTTTGATAAGACGGCCGATTATCCCACCGGCTGCCCGGACAACCAGTACCTGCTGACCGCCCAGAACTGCTCTGCGACCCTGGATGAGGACGGAAAGATCCAGCTGGTGACAGAGGATGTAAGAAACGGCAACGGCCGCGCCATCAAGTCCAAATTATGGTCTCCCAACCGTGTGGACAGGATCGACTCCCCGGTCAACGCTATTTTCTGGATCATGAAGGACCCGACCATCCCGCCGGTAGTAAAATTAAAAGGGGCTTCCTTAGCTTCCGTTATGGGCGCTACCCTGGCAACTAAGAGATCCTCCGCAGAGCGTCTTGCTCCTGGCGTGGATCCCAACAAGCTGGTTGTGGTTCCGTACGCAAACCCGTTCCGTACATATCCGTTAGCCAACGACTATGAGAAATTCAAAAAGCTGGTTGAGGAAAAGAACGTGGACTGCTATATCGTGAACACCGGCGATTTCATGGGCAAGAAGGTAAGACCGGCCGACACCCTTGGAATCCTGGAAGCCATCGTTGAGAAGAAGGCAGACTTCCATCAGTGGGGTCCGTTCTCCGATATCGAGATCATGGACTGGGAAGGCTTTGTGCCGGATATGAACGATCCGGAGTACGTAAGCCAGTTAAAGGCCCGTATGAACGACCGCGTCAACGAGATCAAGGAATTTGCAGTTGCCAAGGAAGGCTACGACAAGCTTCCGGACGACGCTCTTGAGGCCCTTGAGAGAGTTGTAAAAGAACTGAATTAAGCAATAAAACCGGGCGCAGGGATTTTTTCCTGCGCCCTTTTAACCATGGCTCCAGCGGCCAGAGAGGAGAAAGCAGACATGGGAAAGCAGCATATTTTCTTTGACCTGGACGGGACTCTGACCGATTCCATGCCGGGGATCACGAGAGCCGTGCAGTATGCCCTGAGGCGCTACGGCATCCAGGTGGACGATCTGAATGTCCTGAAGCCCTTTGTGGGACCGCCGCTGCCGGAAAGCTTTAAGGAGTTTTATGATTTTCCGGATTATGACGCCCATGAGGCGGTTTTTGTATTCCGGGAATATTATAACGTAAAGGGATGGATGGAGAACGCGCCGTTTCCAGGAGTGGAGGCCATGCTGAAGAGCCTTCGGAATGCGGGAAAGGAGCTTTATGTGGCAACATCCAAGCCGGAGGATATGGCAAAGCGGGTCCTGGACCATTTCGGGCTTACAAAATATTTCCGGTTCGTAGGCGGGGCAGAGGACGACGGCGGAGAAAAACTGCGGGTGAAAAAGGACCAGGTGATCCAGTATGTGATGGATTCCTGCGGGCTTGAGAAGAAGGACGAGATCATTATGGTGGGGGACCGCCGCCATGACATTGAGGGAGCGGAAAAAACAGGGATCTCCTCGGTGGGTGTCCTTTATGGATACGGAGGCCGGGAGGAGCTTTCAGAGGCCGGAGCGGACTGGATCACAGAAACGCCGGAGACGCTTCTGGAGCTTCTTAAGGAGCTGTAAGAAAAATACAGAACAGTCTTCACAAAATATTTAAAATTACGGCAGTAAATGGAACTTGAAAAAAGCAGACATATGAGCTATAATAGGTCCATAAGAAAACAGGACAGCAATTCCTGGAATGTTCGATACTCCTGTTTATTTTGAACCTACATTATGACAAACGGGATTCCTATATTTTTAAACGGATGTCAGGCCTCCGTATGAGTGGAAGGCAGAAGTTTAAGTGCGGTCGCCCACCTAGCAACGCTAGGAGTCAATTATGCAGGAACCGGCATTTTGGGATTTGCAAAAGATAAAAGCAGCGAGCAATCGCTGCTTTCCTGTTTTTTAGCGGATATTTTGCCGGGACCGCAATCTGGCCCTTTCTAATTGCCGGAAAATGTGATATGGTATAGAAGTGAAAACGATACATAATGGAAAAATCTGCCGAGGAGACGAGACTGATATGAAAAACCACAGATTTGACAGATACCTTTATATGGGGATCACAGCGGTGCTGGTGCTGGCGGCGGCCACGGCTGTAATCTTCCTGTTTCTGGAACGGAAGGCGATCCTGGCCCTGGGAGGCCGGATCATATCGATCCTGACTCCGATCATTTACGGAGCCGTGCTGGCGTTTTTATTTTCACCTGTATACAACGGCGGAGTCCGGTTTACGGGCGAGCTGCTGGGAAAGAAAATGAAAAATGAGAAGTTAAAGGCGTTTCTCCAGAAGACCGTGGGAACGGTCCTCAGCCTGACGCTTCTGTACATCATCGTTGTGAGCCTGGCTATGATGATCATCCCCCAGCTTTATTCCAGCATTGCGGGGATCGTGAACACCATGCCAGTGTATATCCAGAACCTGTATGAGTGGCTCACGGGGCTGTTTGCCAATAACCCTCCCCTGGAGGAGATGGTGCTTTCTGTGTACCAGCAGGCGGTGATCGCCGTGCAGGACTGGTCCTCCAGTAATCTGATCCCCCACCTTCAGAGCATCGGAAGCTTCGAGAGCCTGGAAAAGATCCTGGGAGGAGTTTCCAACAGTGTGCTCACCATCTTCAACCTGGCAAAAAATATCCTGATCGGCCTCATTGTCATGGTCTATCTTCTGAATATCAAGGACACGCTGACGGCCCAGGTGAAAAAGATCGTTTACGCCATCCTTCCGGTACGGGCGGCCAACGGGACTGTGGAGGAGTTCCGCTATATCCATAAGGTGTTTTCTGGATTTATTATCGGGAAGCTGATCGATTCCCTGATCATCGGGGTCCTATGCTTTATCCTGATGAACCTGTTTAAGCTGCCCTTTGCGCTTCTGATCAGTGTTATCGTGGGCGTTACCAACGTGATCCCGTTTTTCGGCCCCTTCATAGGAGCCATTCCCAGCGCGGTGCTGGTGTTCCTCATAAGCCCCAGGCAGTGCCTGTATTTTGTGGGGCTGGTCCTGGTACTCCAGCAGTTTGACGGAAACATCCTGGGCCCCAAGATCCTGGGGGACTCCACTGGGCTTTCCAGCTTCTGGGTCCTGTTTTCCATCCTGTTCTTCGGCGGACTGTGGGGCTTTGTGGGCATGATCGTCGCTGTGCCGCTGACGGCGGTGGTGTTCGACCTGTTTTCCAAATTCCAGTGCCATTTCTTACGGAAAAAGAATCTCCCGCAGGATACGGACGATTATATGGATCTGGAAAAGATCGATGCGGACAGCGGCAGGTTTATCAGACAGAAATAACGAGGTGCTATGGACGAAAAAAAGAAACTGATCAACTGGACCGCAGGGATCTCCACGGTGATCGTGGCCCTGCTCATCATCATCGTGGTCATGGAGCCCCGGGGGAACGGCGTGTCCCGGGCGGCGGCTTCCAGGGCCATCGCCCTTACTCTTGCGGGTGAGGACGCAGTCCGTGCAGAAGGTCCGGAGACTTCCTTTTTTCCGGGAGAGCTGCAGGACCAATGGTATGTGAAATATATGGATTATCTCTATGCCAAGGGATATCTGGATCCGGAAACGTGCTACCCTTCGGAGGGAAGCGCCGTTTCGGCCGTTACCTATGGGGAGCTGTCCGGCTGGGTGACCGCGGCCAAAGGGGAGGGGGAACCCTCTCTTGCGGGATATGTGACAGAGGCAGCGGGGAAAAAGGCTGGAAAGGCCGTGGATAAAGCGGAGTTCTGGGAATTTTATGATGCGTTCCGGGCCTTTGCAGATCCGGATGGGAATGTAAAGGAGATCGAAACAGATCTTTACGGGACCCCGGGGAATGTGGACGGGGCGTCCCCCTGGACGGCCTACACAAAGGATGGAAAGTTCCTGTTTGAAGGGCTTTTTTTGGATTCCTATATTGATAAGACCATAAAGCTCCTGGTGCGGGAGGATGGGATCATAAAGGTCCAGGGTGTGGTCTCCGATGAGATCGTATATGAAAACGCCTGGATATCCGGATTTTCCGGCAATACAGTGACGGTGTTCATTGGAAATATCCAGCGGGAATTTCCTGTAAGGGGAGTCCTTAAGAATGAAGAGGAGATTTCCGGCCAGATCGGGGATCTGTATCTGAAAAACGGAAAGCCCATCCGCCTGGTACTGAAAAAGGAGACCATCACCGGGACTGTCCTTTCGGTGAGGGAGGATGAGATCGAGATCGAGGGCTACGGCACCGTGCCCCTGTCAGAGGACTTTAAGATCTACCGTACCTACGGCGTTTTAAAGGAGCAGAAGAAATCGGATATCCTGGTGGGCTATCATATGCAGACCTTTGTGGTGGCCGGCGATGAGATCTGCGCGGCCCTGACGACAGAGAAGCCGGAGATTGATAATATCCGCGTTCTTCTGATGACAACAAATTTCAAGTCCCTGTTCCATCCGGAGATCACCCTGGTCTGCGATTCCATGGCTATGCTGGAATATGGGGATGAAAAGGATAAAAAGACCCAGTCTGTGGCGGCTGGAGAGCCGGTGACCATTTCTGCTGGAGATTCACGGCTGGAAAGCGGCCGTATGGTATTCCGGTCCGCCAATGAAGGCGGCATGATCACCGTCAGGAATATTGAGCGGAGTCAGGGAACTCCGGTGTATCCGGGCCATATGGAGATCACCGGGGAGGAGGAGGGCCTCCTTCTTCTGAACGAGGTGGATCTTGAGGAATATCTGAAGCGGGTGGTGCCCAGCGAGATGCCCCATACGTATGAGCTGGAGGCCTTAAAGGCCCAGGCCGTCTGCGCAAGGACCTATGCCTGGAGGCAGATCCGGGGAAGCTCGTATTCAGAATACGGCGCCCATGTGGACGACAGCACCAGCTTCCAGGTGTATAATAATACCTCCGTTTTTGACACCACTGACGCGGCTGTCAATGAGACCTTCGGCCAGATGGCTGCCTACGATGGGGAGCCCATCGACGCCCTTTACTATTCCACCTCCTGCGGCCACGGCACCGACGGGACCGTGTGGGGAAACGACGGTTCGGCGACACCGTATTTAAAGGCGGTCTCCATCAATGAAAAGAGGAAGCCCATGGACCTTACCTCCAACGAGGCCTTTGGAGCATTCATAAAAAATATGGATGTGGAGGCATACGATTCAGAATTTGCCATGTTCCGGTGGAACGCAAAGACGGACAGCCAGATCCTGGCAGAAAAGATCGGCGGAGTCGGCCAGATTACGGGCCTTACGGTGACAGAACGGGGACCTGGAGGCGCGGCAAAGGCTCTGAAGGTCGTGGGCACAGAGGGCTCCAAGACTTTCACCGGCCAGAGCAAGGTGCGGAGCGTGCTGGGAAACACCAGACTTGTCTTCAACCGGAAGGACGGCAGCACCTACACAGAATGGGAGACCCTTCCCAGCGGGTTTATCTACATAGAAAACCAGGGGACCGATGAAAATGGCGTTACCGCCTTTACGATCTACGGCGGCGGCTACGGCCACGGAGCCGGCATGAGCCAGAACGGGGCCCAGGGGATGGCAAAGAAAGGAAAAAATTATAAGGAGATCCTGAAATTTTTCTATGATGGGTGTGAGATCGTAGATATTGGAGATGTGGTGTAAAAAAGGGGAGCTGTGATACGCAGCTCCCTTTTTCTATCTCTTGATATCATAATTCATATTCATCAGATTCCGGATGGTGTCCACGTCGTCGGTGATGTTGGCGTCGCCGCGGATGGTGTGCTTGATGGCGCTGCTGGCCACGGCGAAATTGATCATGTCCATGGGCTTATAGTGGTGCATCATGGCGTAGATCAGGCCGCTGGCAAAGGCGTCGCCGCCTCCTACCCGGTCTAAAATGGTGAAGGTGAAAAGCTTGCTTTCAAAGGTATGGCCCTCGTACCACATAAACGCCTTGAGGCTGTTTTCGCTGCCGCTGTGGGCATAGCGCACATGACGGGCGATGCACTTCAGGTTGGGATACCGGTCAATGAAGGCCTGGAAGATCTCATCCTGCTGCTCGTAGCTGGGCTGGAAGGGGATCCCGTCCTTCACGTCTCCCTTGCTGTGGTCCTCCTCATCCCGCCACAGGTGGTAAGGCTCGATGCCTAAAAGAACGTCCACATAGGGAAGGCACTGGGTACAGAAATCCCTGGCCTCCTCCCAGGTCCACAGGGTGCTGCGGAAATTTCCGTCAAAGCTCACAGTAAGGCCCAGTTCTCTGGCTGTCTTTAAGCACTCCATGGTGAGCTTCCGGCAGTTGGGAGCCAGGGCCGGGGTGATGCCGCTTAAATGGAGCCAGGTAAAGTGCTCCAGAAGTCCCTTCAGATCAATGGTATCAAAATCAAATTCTGTGATGGCGCTGTTTTTCCGGTCATAAGTGACTTTACTGGCGCGGATCCCGTATCCTGTTTCCAGGTAATAGCTTCCCAGCCGGTGGGTAGGTGTCTGCTCCGGCGTGCTTAAGATCACAGGGGTGCAGTGGACGTCGTTGCTCCTTAACATACGGATGGCGCTCTTTCCCAGGCTGTTGTTGGGAACCACGGAGAAAAAGGTACTGTCCACGCCCAGGTTGGCCAGAGCCAGGGCGATATTTGCTTCGCTGCCGCCGTAGCTGGCCTCGAAGGTGGAGGTCATGCGGATCTTTTCATAGTTGGGCGGCGTCAGCCGCAGCATGATCTCGCCGACGGTGATGAACTTTTCCGGGCTTTCCAGGCCAGTGAGCAGCGGATTGTAATGTTCCATAAAATCGTTCCTCCTTGGAATTAAAGGATAGTTCTATTCTAGTCCACTTCCGGACAGATTTCAATAAAAATTTAACGATCTTTTTTCCGGCCTGCTTCTTTTATCAGAGAGGGAGAGTTCTGCTCCAGATACTGCTCCAGCGTGTCCTTATCCACAAGCGCCGGGGTGACGCCCTGTCGGGTGATGGAAAAGCCGGCGGCACAGGAGGCGATCCGGCAGGAAGCTTCCATGGAGAACCCATAGAGCAGGTAGGAAACCAGGGCGCTGATGAAGGCGTCGGCGGCTCCCGTATTGTCTACGGACCGGAAATCGGCGGCTTCAATGTGACAGGCAGTTTCCTTACCGAAGATCCAGCAGCCTCCGGCTCCCAGGGTGACGATGACGGTCTTTATCCCATGGGAAAGAAGCCTGGCGGCCTTTTCTTTTATGGAGCCCTTTCCTGGGCAGATCATGGACAGCTCTTCGGCGTTGGGGACGGCCACATCGATATTTTTTAACAGCTCCTCTGTCAGGGGGCCGCAGGAGCTGGGCTTCAGTACGGTCATGAGGCCGTAGCGTTTTGCCATGGACGCGGCAGTCAGTACAGCCTCCATGGGGATCTCCGTCTGGATCAGGCAGCAGCAGGCTCCGTCAAAGAGCCGTTCAGCGGCTGTGATATCGCCGGGACAGACCTGGCTGTTGGCGCCTGAAAGGATGGAGATCATGGATTCCCCGTTTTTCTGGACAAAGATATAGGCCTGGCCCGTTTTTTGTCCGGGAGTCCGCAGAAGGCCGCTGCTGTCAATGCGGCAGTCCCGGACCGCCTGGTAGATGGAGTCGGAATCGGCGTCGCCGCCCACCCGGCCGATGACGGAGACGTGGTGGCCCAGCCTGGCCACGCCAACGGCCTGGTTCAGGCATTTTCCGCCAGGGTAAGTGGCTGAGTCCGAGGAGGTAACGGTCCGTCCGCTGTGGGGCAGGGCGTCAAAGGCTAGGTAGTTGTCCATGTTGACGCTCCCAATGGAAATGACCCGTTTTTTCTGGAGATCCCTGGGAACGCTTAAGGTGGCCTCTGTGTTTAACGGGAAGTCCGGGGAAAATTCCGGCATATGTTCCCATTTTTCGATCCGTGCCACCAGAAGCCTTGCAGCCTGGGAACCGAAGGCATCAAAGGGAATGGCCAGGGAGGAGAGGAAAGGAAGGTCTCCGCCGGAGCTGCCGTCCCGGAGGGTCAGAAGGGACAGATCTGCAGGGATCTCATACTGGAGGTTCCGGGCTGTCTCATAAAACTTCAGGGCTTCCGCCTGGCTGAAGAATACAGCCGCCGTGAATAGTCCGTTCAGGATCCCGCTTACGGGAAGGCTTTTGGCATCGGGAAAGACCAGCTCCTGCCGGAAGGGGAGCTTTTCGTCAAACAGCCGTTTCCGGTAGCCCTGGAAAAATTCCCTGGCCAGGGAATCGTCTCCGGCCACACAGGCAATGGAGGCGTGACGTTTTTTTACAAGAAGTCCGGTGGCTGTATCCCCTATTTTTTCAAAATCCATATGAAATGCGCCCTTATAGGGGCCGATGACCACATAGGGGATCCCGGCCCGGTCCAGCTTTTCCCCCAGAAAAAGGCTGTCACTGGAGACAGGCTCCCAGATCACACCGTCCGTATGGGCCGCCGCCATGGCGGAGATATTTTTAAGCTCCGTATCCACCGAATCCCCGCTTTCCCGGAGGAGCAGCGAATATCCCAGGCTGGCAGCCTCTTTGAGGATGCTGGAGACGAGCCGTTTTCCGTGTTCAGTATTCTGAAAGATCACGCCCATGGTCAGCGTCCGGGTCGTGGGCGCGGCGGCAGACGCATAAGGGACATAGTTGTATTCCTTGGCCAGCTTTAAAACGTGCTCCCTGGTCCGGGCACTGATGCTGGCATCCTTTCCGTTCATGATCTTAGAGACCGTCGATACGGAAACTCCCGCCAGCAGGGCAAACTCTTTGATGGTCATTTTTTCCTCCCTGTATTAAAGAAACGATCTGGACCCTGGAGGCAGAGGAATGTCTGTCGCCCCCCGGTATCCAGGCTGCTTTTAGGATATCATAAAAATACTGGAAGAGATACCCGGATCTGGCAAAAATGGTGAAAACAAATAAAAAATCTGGAAAACTTGTGAAGAATTTGACAAAAATATGGATAAAGATGGGGAAAACAGCGGGATAAAGAGCAAATTCCACAATAATGGTTGACAGAAAACTAGAAAACATATATTATCTGCTTAAGAAAAAGATTTCGGAAAATATTTTACCAAACGGGAGCGAGGCCTATGAAAATTTTAAATCTCGGTTCTTTAAACATTGACAAAACGTATTCGGTAAAGCGTTTTGTCCAGCCCAAAGAAACGATCCAGGCCCTGGATTATGAGGAATTCTGCGGCGGCAAAGGACTGAACCAGTCGGTGGCCCTGGCCAGGGCAGGCGCGGAGGTCTACCATGCCGGAGCCGTGGGAGGGGATGGAAAGCTTCTTCTGGACATGCTGAAGGAGGCCGGAGCCGATACGGGCTATGTGGAGACCCTGGACGGGGCCAGCGGCCATGCGGTGATCCAGATCGACGAGTCCGGACAGAACAATATCATCATCTGCGGCGGGACCAACCGGAAGATCACCAGAGAATACATATCCTCTGTGCTTGAGCATTTTGGAAAGGGCGATCTGATCCTTTTGCAGAATGAGATCTCCAACATTGACTTTGCCATGGAAGAGGCAAAAAAACGGGGACTCCAGGTGGCGTTTAACCCATCTCCGGCAGACGAGGGCGTGTTCCTCTGCGATCTGGAGCTGGTGGATTATTTTATCCTCAATGAGGTGGAGGGGCGGATCCTGGCAGGAACCGATTCCGAGGAACCGGCTCCGATCCTTAAGGCCCTGAGAGAAAAATATAAGAACGCAGCCTTTGTGCTGACCCTGGGCGACCAGGGGGCCTGGTACTGCGATCCGGAGGAAACGTCCTTCCAGGATATCTTCCGGGTGGAGGCCGTGGATACCACGGCGGCAGGCGATACGTTCTGCGGATATTTCATTGCCGGGATCGCCGGAGGCCTAGGCCATAAACAGGCTCTTTTACAGGCCAGCGCTGCGGCAGCCCTGGCTGTGACGAAAAAGGGAGCGGCCCCCAGTGTGCCGGAACGATCAGCAGTGGAAGCGTTCATTGGGGAACGCATGTAGGATACGGGAGGAAAATATGGAAAAGAGACCATTTATCATTGACTGTGACACAGGAACCGACGACGCCATCGCCATTCTGGCAGCCCTTGGCTCTGATGCCATAAGGGTCCGGGCCCTGACCAGTGTCAACGGCAACGTAAACGAAAATTTCACATCCAGGAATAACCGGGATCTGGTGGGATACCTGGGCGCGGATGTGGAGGTGGCCCGGGGAGCGAAGATCCCGTTTTATCCCAGAGCCGGATATTATGATGCCACCCACGGCAGCGAAGGCCTTGGTGATGTGACCCTTCCGGCGGCAGAAAATGTTCCATTCACAAAGGAAACGGCTCCGGAGCTGATCCGGAGGATCGCAGAAGAGGAGGAAGGCCGCCTGGAGCTTCTGGTGGTGGGGCCCATGACCAACATTGCCATTGCCTTAAGCATGTATCCGGAGTTAAAGGAAAAGATCCGTCATATCTGGTTTATGGGCGGCGCTGCCCTCGGCGGAAATATGACGCCCACAGCGGAGTTCAATATCTGGGTGGATCCGGTGGCTGCAAAGCTGGTAATCGCTTCCGGGATCCCCATGACCATGGTGGGACTGGATGTGACCTTAAAGGCCGCCTTAATCCGGGAAGATGAGCAGGAGATCCGGAGCTTTGGAAATAAGGGAGCTGTCCTGGCCGCCGATATCCTGGATTATATGATAAGAAGATATGCAGACGGGGGAGAGGATGCCCTTATGCACGACGCTCTGGCTGCGGCTGCGGCCGTATGCCCCCAGTGCCTGGTCTGCCATGATTATTTCGTGGATGTGGAGTGCCAGGGCGAGTACACGGCTGGCCATACCATGGTAGACCGGCGGGGGCGCACAGGAAAGAAGCCCAATGTTTCTGTGGCCATGGAGCTGGATCTTCCCGTATTCAAGCAGTGGCTCAAGGACTGCCTGAGGCAGTGTGGTTAAGCCATGGGTGCAAAAGCGGAAAAAAGAGAGTGGTTCGTCACCTCTCCACAGTTTTACAGGACCATCGTCCTTTTGTCTGTTCCCATCATCCTCCAGCAGTTTTTAAGGGTCAGCGTTGATACCCTGGACAGCATCATGCTGGGGCGGATCGACCAGGTACAGATGAGCGCTGTGTCCCAGGCCCAGCAGATCTTTTTCATTTTTTATACGGTGTGCAGCGGCTTTTCTGCCGGGTGCAGCGTACTGATCGCCCAGTACTGGGGCAGAAGGGATACGGAGAGCATCAAGACTCTGGTGGCCATCGGGGTCCGCAGCATCGCTGTTTTCGGTGTGCTGTTTTCGGCTGTGGTGATGATCTGGCCGGAACGGCTTTTAAGGATATACAGCAGCGATCCGGAGCTGATCCGTCTGGGAGTGCCGTATTTAAGGATCGCCTCCCTCATGTATCCAGTCTGCGCCGTCAGTACCATGATCTTTGCCTGCTGCCGGGGATTTGAGGAGATGAAGGTCTCCTTCACCACCAATGTGATCTCTTATCCGTTAAATGTATTTCTGGATTTCTGCCTGATCTTTGGAAATTTCGGAATGCCGGAGCTGGGGATCCGGGGAGCGGCCGTGGGAACGGTCATTGCCCGGGTGGTGGAGCTTCTGATCCTCTGCCGGTTCCTGTTCCGGAAAGAGAAGAAGCTTTCCATGAAGTTTTCTGACCTGAAAAGAAGAGACCGGAGACTTCTGGGGGATTTCTGGAAGGTGGGCTTTCCCATCGTGTTCCATGAGCTGATCTGGTCCACGGGAACCACGGCGGGAAGCTCTGTCACAGGCCAGATGGGAACCACCATCGTGGCCGGATACAACATTGCCAACGTGTATTATCAGCTGATGGCCTGTGTGACCAATGCCATCCTTTATTCCTGCTCCACGACCATCGGAAAGACCATTGGCTC
The DNA here is from genome assembly GCF_025567195.1 of Alitiscatomonas aceti. NCBI lineage: Bacteria > Bacillati > Bacillota > Clostridia > Lachnospirales > Lachnospiraceae > Alitiscatomonas > Alitiscatomonas aceti. Next base: position 12,907 of record NZ_JAOQJF010000011.1, read on the forward strand.
CGGGGCGTCTAAGGACAGGATCCAGAAGGAAGCATACAGTATGGTGCTCATCGGCCTGGTAAGCGGAACGCTCATGGGGCTCCTGACCCTGATGTTCGGCGGCCTGTTCACGCGGCTGTATGTGCTGACTCCGGATGCAGCGGCCTATGCCAGAAACTTTATGCTGGTGTTTGTGGCCATCTGGCCCTTCTCTGGTATGGAGATGACCGGCATGATCGCAGTGCTGAGGGCCGGAGGAGACGGAAAGATGGGGCTGATCTGCGATATCTTTTCCATGTGGATGATCACCATTCCCCTGGCGGCTGCCTGCGCTTTTGTGTTCCGGCTGTCTCCCTATCTGGTGGTATCCATCATCAAGTTCAATATTGCCATCGAGGCCTTTGTGGGAATCTGGAGAATTCATACAAAAAAATGGATGCGAAATCTCACAAGATGATGTATAATGGCAGTATGAATAAAAAAACAGAGAACCAAAGAAGAAAATTGTGCATTTTTCATCGTATTTCTATCGGACGAGCTCATGGTCTGATTAAAATAATTAAAATCTTTAACCAAGAAGAAGGAGGATTACAATGAGACTGAAAAGAGTATTAGGAGCAGTATTATCCGGCGCCATGGTCCTTTCCCTGGCTGCATGCGGAGGCGGCGGAGACGCGGAGACCACAGCGGCATCCAAGGCCGAAGAGACCTCCAAGGAGGCTGCAAAGGAAACTGAGGCGGAGAAAAAGGATAACGCCAAGGAGACCGAAGCTGCCAAGGGTGGCGAGGAGATCAACAAGCGCATCGCTTACGTAGTAGGAAACTTAGGTGATAAGTCCTTCAACGATTCCGGCGAAGTGGGGATGAACGTTTTAAGAGAAAAGGGCTGGGACTGCAAGACCATCGAGGTCGGCGACCCGTCCAAGGCTGATAAATGGGAGGACATGATCTTAGACGTCATCGATGAGGGCTATTATTACATCGTGGCTTCCTCCACTTACACCGATATTATCTTAAAATTAGCTGAGGAGTATCCGGAGAACCGTTTCGTCATCTTCGACGATTCCAAGGATGAGTCCGAGATCCCGGAGAACGTGGCGTTTATCTTCTACGCACAGAACGAAGGCTCCTACATGGTTGGCCAGATGGCAGCCGGTATGACAGAGACAGGCGTGGTTGCCGTAAACGTTGGTATGGATAACCCGGTCATCGCAGACTTCGTAACAGGATTTGTAAACGGCGTTCAGGATTACGATCCTGAGGTTAAGGTCATCAAGGCTTCCGTTGGTTCCTGGACCGATCCGGCCAAGATGAAAGAGCTTTGCTTAAGCCAGGCAAGAGACAAAAAGGCAGACGTATTCTATCAGGTAGCCGGCGGTTCCGGCGGCGGACTGTTCGAGGCATGTAAGGAGCTTGGAACATGGGCCATCGGCGTTGACTCCGACCAGTACGCATATTATAAAGATTCTGAGAACCCGGAACTGGCAGACGTGATCTTAACCTCCATGTTAAAGAACGTGGGCGACTCTTTCGTAGCATTCTTTGAGGATGTGGAAAACGGAGAGGAAGTATGGGGCAAGTTAAACCGTCTTGGCTTAAAGGAAAAATCCGTTGGCTATGTGGACAATGAATTCTTCCAGCAGAACGTTCCCCAGGAGATCCGTGACAAGATGGCTGAATCCCAGGAGAAGATCCTTTCCGGCGAGATCACTGTAAAATCCTATTATGATTTTGCCAACGAGGCAGAGTACCAGCAGCTTCTGGATTCCGTGGCTCCATAACTGAAAAAATTGATTTTTGGTCAGCAGGATTGTCCGTTCGATCCTGCTGATCCCATATAGGAGGAAGATGGGTATGGCCAAGGAAATACTTAGAATGGAAGACGTTACCAAAATCTATGACAATGGTTTTGTAGCCAACAAAAACGTCACGTTCTGGCTTCATGAGAGCGAGATCCTGGCTCTTGTGGGAGAAAACGGCGCAGGAAAGACGACGCTGATGAAGGTACTGTTCGGACTGGAAACGCCCCAGACCGGAAAAGTGTATATGGATGGGAAAGAGGTAAAGATCCTCAATACCCTGGACGCCATTGAAAAGGGGATCGGTATGGTCCACCAGCATTTTATGCTGATCCCGTCCCTGACGGTGGCAGAAAATGTGGTTCTGGGCGTGGAACCTATGAAGAACGGCCTTTTTGACTTTAAAAAGGCAGTGGAAATGACGGAAGAGGTGGCGAAAAAATATAACTTTAATATTGATCCCATGGCCAGGGTCAGCGATCTTTCCGTCGGCCAGATGCAGAAGATCGAGATCATGAAGGTGCTCATCAAGGGTGCCAAGATCATTATCATGGACGAGCCCACGGCAGTTTTAACGCCCCAGGAGACAGAGGAGCTGTTTGAGCAGCTGATCCTCTTAAGAAACAGCGGCCATTCCATCATCTTTATTTCCCATAAGCTGGAAGAGGTGAAACGGATCTGTACCCGCGTTACAGTGCTGCGCCACGGCTATTGTCTGGGAAGCTATGACTTAAAGGATATGAGCGAGGCCGATATTTCGAGACTCATGGTGGGCCGCGACGTGGTCTTAAAGATCGAGAAGGAAGACCCCACAGTGGGAAAGACTGTGCTTAAGATCCGGAACCTGGTGAAGAACAGCGCATCCGGAAAGCGGGTGCTGGACGATGTTTCCTTTGATATCCATGAGGGCGAGGTCATCGGCATTGCCGGCGTGGAAGGAAACGGCCAGTCTGCCCTTTCCGACGTGCTGGCCGGGATGGAGAGCTTTTCCTCTGGGACTGTGGAGTTAAACGGCCATGACATCAAGGGAAAGAACGTCCATGAGATCCGCCAGATGGGCCTTGCCTATATCCCCGAGGACCGGATGCAGTATGGCTGCGCCGGAGATATGTCCATCCGGGACAACATCATCGCAGACCGGTATTTTAAAAAGGAATACAGAAACGGCCTGTTCATCAACCATAAGCATATCGACGAGATCGTGGACCAGTACATCAAGGATTTTGAGATCGCCTGCGACGACAAGAGAGAGCCGGTGCGTATGCTTTCCGGCGGAAATATCCAGAAGGTAGTCGTTGCCCGCGAGTTCACATCAGGCTCCAATTTCATCCTGGCCAACCAGCCGACCCGAGGCATCGACGTGGGCGCGGCCGAGATGATCCGAAAGACCATCGTTAAAAAATCCAGGGAAGAGGGAACGGCAACGCTTCTGATCTCTGCAGATCTGAACGAGGTGCTGGAGTGTTCCGACCGGCTTTTAGTCATGAGAAAGGGAAAGGTCGTGGCGGCATTCAGAAAAGCCAACGAGGTTTCCGAGGAAGAGCTGGGCGAGTACATGCTGGGGCTTAAGACCATGACCCCGGAGGAAATGGAGGGCCTGTTATGAATAAAACAAGCAGAGTAGAATTTACCGTTGAGCTGGTCCGGATCCTGACCGCCATTGCCATTGCCTATGCCGTGGCCCTGGTGACGCTGTTTGCAGTCAGTGACGATCCGATCTATATTATCCAGCAATTCGTGCTGGGACCGTTCTCATCTGTGAGAAGGGTAGGAAGTATCATTAACCTTGCGATCCCGTTTACCTTCACAGGACTTTGCTTCTGTTTCATGTATGCGGTGAACAAGTTCAATCTGGCCGGCGAGGGCATCTTCATGTTTGCCGGCTGTGTGATCTCCTGGGTTGCCATCAAGCTGGGAGAAAGCGTTCCTGCACCCGTTATGATCGGTCTTTTACTGGTCATCGGCGCGCTGACAGGTGTTGTGGTGTCCGCCCTTCCTGCGTGGCTGGATTCCAAATTCAATGCCAATATTGTTGTTTCATCCTTAATGTTAAACAGCATCCTCATGTTCCTTTCCATCTATATCATGATGTATACCATGAGAGATACCACCATCGGTTCCCTGGGCTCCCTGCCCATCCCGGGCAACGCCAAGCTTCCCCAGATCTTTGGCAAGTTCCGGATCCAGGCAGGTCTGGTGATCGCCCTGATCGCCGTGATCCTGGTGGCTGTGCTGTTCTACAAGATGGTATTCGGATATAAGATGAGAGTCGTAGGAAGCAACCCCTGGTTTGCCAAGGCCTGCGGTATCAATATGACGGCAACCATCATCTGCGCGCAGCTTTTCGGCGGCGCTCTGGCAGGCCTGGGTGGTACCTGCGAGATCCTTGGAAACTATGACCGCTATAACTGGGTCGCTACCACCCAGCACGGCTTTGACGGCCTGATGGTGGCGGTCTTAGCCAGAAAGAACCCGCTCCTGGTGCCGGTGGCAGCCTGCCTGCTGGCGTATATCCGTATCGGTGCGGACGTGGTAAACTCCAAGGGAGATATCCCCATCGAATTCATCACCGTGATCCAGGGTATCGTTATCCTGATGGTGGCGGCAGAGGAATTCATGGGAAGATATAAGAAGAAACTGATCTATAAGGCCGCAGAAGAGGAACTGGCTGCCAAGGAAAAGGCAGAAAAGGAATCGGCCGCCTTAAAGGGAAAGGAGGAGTAATCAATGCTGACACTGGACTGGATCGGTAATTTTGGATACTCTGTTTTAAGGCTGTCAACTCCCTTGATCTTTGCGGGCATGGCAGCAGTTATCAGTAAGAAGGCCGGAATGATGAACATGGCCCTGGAAGGCATGATGCTCTGTGCGGCCCTGGGCGGCGTTGTGTTTGCGGGAATGACCGGAAACGTATGGATCGGCCTTTTGGGCGCTGTGGTCATCGGAGTCCTGGTGGGTGCCGTCATCGCCTTCTCCAGCCTGTCCGGAAAGACGGACCTTTATCTGACGTGTATTGCTGTGAACCTGGCGGCCACAGGAGGTACGGTCTTTGTTATGTACCTGCTGACAGGAGAAAAGGCTACCACCTCCGCAGCCATCAAGGCGTACACACTTCCGACGGTGGTGCTTCCGCTGATCAATAAGATCCCGCTGATCGGCCCCATGCTTTCGGGACATAATGTTCTTACATACCTGGCTTTCATTTCGATCTTTGCCGTTTGGTTCTTCCTTACGAGGACAAGACTGGGCTTACGGCTCCGGGCAGTGGGTGAGAATGCCAGGGCGGCCGCATCCGTCGGCATCAATGTAAAGAGGATCGGATACGTTTCCTTCCTGATCTCCGGCGTGCTCTGCGGCTTCGGCGGCGCGTTCATGTCCATGGGCTGGGTAAGCTTCTTTATGAAGAACATGGTCAATGGACGAGGCTACATCGGACTTTCTGCCTGTAATATCGCAGGCGGCGATCCCCTGGGAGCAGGTATTGCAGCCGTATTCTTCGGACTCAGTGACGCAGCGGCCACCAGCTTAAAGAGCCAGACCAGCTTCCCCACGGAGTTCCTGGAGATGATCCCCTACGCAGCCACCATCATCGCCCTTATGGTATTTGGTATGCTGCGCATGAACCGCCAGAGAAAGATCGAGAAGGGCAGCCAGAAGTAGCATAAGGAGAAAGATTATGGATACAAAACGGAAAGTGATCATTGACTGCGATCCAGGGATCGACGATATGTTCGCCCTGATCCTGTGCATCTGCCATCTGGATGTGCGGGGGATCGTGGCAGTGGGAGGCAACACGGGACTGGAGTATACCCAGAGGAACGCCAGGTTCGCCACAGAGCTGACCGGGCGTCCGGATATCCCGGTGTATGCAGGATACGATATGCCCATGTTGAACCAGCTTGTGCGGGCCACAGAGGTCCACGGAAGCGGGGGCATCGGGGATATTGAGATCCGGGAGCCGGAAAAAAAGCTGGAAAAGGAGCACGGAGCCGATTTTCTGATCCGTACCTTTATGGAAAACGACGATATCTCGCTGATCACCTTAGGGCCGCTGACCAATGTGGCCCAGGCGATCTTAAAGGAGCCGGAATTAAAAAAGCGGATCCCGGAGATCCTCTGTATGGGCGGCTCCGCCACCAGCGGCAACGCCACTCCTGCTGCAGAGTTTAATATCCTGGTGGACCCGGAGGCTGCAAAGATCGTCTTTGAGTCGGGGATCCCCATTAAAATGGCAGGGCTGAACCTGACCCGTCAGAACCATATGGACATGGCAGATGTGGAGCAGTTAAGAGCCATCGGCGGTACGGTGGGAGACTTTGCCGCAGATATCCTGGAGTTTTCTGTGAAAAATTCTGATTTTACCTCCATCTGCGACGCCTGTGCAGTGGCCTGGTGGGTGGATGACCGGGTGATCACAAAGAGCATCCGGACCCAGGTGGACGTGGAAACAAAGGGCGAGCTCACAAGGGGCATGACTGTCTGCGACTGGCGTGATTTTATGGGCACAGACCCGGAGCAGGAGATCTCCAGGGAAAAATGCTGGAATAAATACAAGACCTCCGGCAACGTGGAAGTGGCCATGGAATTTGATCAGAAGCGGTTCCGGGAAGTGCTGTTTGATACAGTAAGATCGTATAAAGAAATGAACTAGCTGAGAAACAGGGCCGGGAGCCGGTTTCAGGCCATAGGGCCTGTACGGCCCGGCCTCTTTTTATAAGGAGAATCATATGCGTACAAAGATCAATCATGTGACGGTGGTCACCATGGACGAACAGTTTCATGTTTATGAAAACGGATATGTGGTCCTGGAAGGGAACACGATCCTGGAGACAGGAGAGGGGGAGGGGCCGGCAGACGCGGACGGGACAGTGGACGGAAAAAACGGGATCCTGATGCCGGGGATGATCAATACCCACTGCCATATCCCCATGATCCCCTTCCGGTCCCTGGGAGACGACTGCCCGGACCGGCTGAGGCGGTTTTTATTCCCGCTGGAGCTGGAGACCATGAACCGGGAGCTGATCGGCCAGAGTACCCGGTACGGCGTCTGCGAGCTTCTGCTTTCCGGCGTTACCTCGGTGCTGGATATGTATTATTTTGAAGATCAGGTGGCGGCAGCCTGTGAAGAAATGGGGATCCGGGCGTATGTGGGACAGACCATTATCGATATGGAGACGTGTGACAGTAAAAATACAGACCAGTCCCTGGCCATGTGTGAGGAGCTGATACGGAAGTGGAAGGGCCATGAACGGATCCGGCCTGTGGTGGCGCCCCATGCTACAAATACAAACCCGCCGGAGGTTTTAAAGGCAGCCTATGAGCTGGCGGAACGGTATGATGTTCCTTATACGCTTCATGTGAGCGAGATGGATTATGAGCTGGAAATGTTCCGGGAAAAATACGACCAGACGCCGGCCGAGTTCCTTTACGGACTGGGCGTCCTGGGAGAGAGGACCATCGCAGCCCACTGCATCCATATGACAGACCGGGATGTGGAGATCTTCCGGGAGACCGGGGCAAAGATCTCCCACTGCATCGGTTCCAATACGAAATCGGGGAAGGGAGTGTGTCCGCTCCGGGACCTTAAGGCGGCAGGAGTGGTCGTTGGCGTGGGGACTGACGGACCGTCCTCGGGGAATACCCTGGATCTGTTCCATCAGTTCCGGATGATCCCTGCGTTCCAGCGGACCTGGTATCATGACCGCAGCATTTTCACTGCCAGGGATGTGGTGGCCATGGGGACCATTGAAGGAGCCAGAGTCCTGGGGGCGGAAAAGGAGACTGGCTCCATTGAGCCTGGGAAGCGGGCGGACCTGACCCTGATCGAGACGGAGTCGGTCAACATGTTCCCGGTCTATGATCCCTATTCGGCCATCGTATACTCGGCAGACGCTTCCAATGTGGACAGCGTCTGGGTGGATGGCAGACAACTGGTAAAAGGTCACAGGCTGTGCTTTGCAGACCTTTCCGCAGAACGGAAGGCTCTGGACGGAATGATGAAGGAATTTAAGGAACGGTCTGTAAAGTATGCGGATATCCGGTAGCAGTTTTATCTGCCCCAGGGCCATGCGGCAGCCTAGCGGGCGCTTTTGGGGACTGGGAGCGGCGGAAGGAGCTCCGGCGGAAGGGAAGAGCCCTTGACAGAGACCACAATCCGGGATACCTGGTTGGCATATGCAATGGAATCCCGCAGGGAGAGGCCGTTGGTCAGGCAGCCGATGATGGCTCCCGCGTGTGCATCGCCGGCTCCGATGGTATCCTCCACATGATCGGCGGGAATGGACGGGATCAGATAGCTGGTCCCGTCTTTTTCTATGCAGTAAGCGCCCTTTTCTCCCAGGGTCACGATGACGGTATTTCCAGTGATGGAGTGCAGGTATGCGGCGGCGTCCTCATAGGACGTTTTCTGGCTCATGGCCTCTGCCTCCAGGGCGTTGATGTGGAGGATCGGATGAAGGGCCAGCATCCGCTCTGTTTTCTTCGGATCCATGTTTCCTACCCTGGCCCCGGGGGCGTAGAAAAGCTCCAGGGACGGATGCTCCTCCAGATATTCAATGAGATTGATTCCGGTGGGCTCCTCGATCTCCAGGCCGCAGACGTAGGTGAGGCCGAAATCCTCTGCCGGATACGGCTCCATCCATTCCTTCTGGAAGGTATATTCTACTCCGTGATAGGACATGAAGGTCCTCTCCCCGCCGGCCTCCACCAGGCAGTAGCAGCAGCCGTTTTCTTTTTCCGGCACCCGGACGGCAATGGGGATCCCGGCCTGGGTCATGAGCTTTGCCACATAGTCTCCGTAGGTGCCGCCGCCCACAGGCGTGATAAAGGTGTGCGGGGTGTTTAAGAGCCGTACCATATAGGCGGCATTGAAGGCGCAGCCGCCGATGGCCATGGACTGGGAGGTGGGATGGATGTCCTCCTCGGTCTTTGGAAGATGATGGATATTGATGATGACGTCTACACAGGTGGAACCGATGATCAGAGCTGGTTTCATGGGATAATTCTCCTTTTCTGGCACAATGTCTGTTTCAGCCATATTATAGCATATGCTGTCTGGTTTTACTATGGATTTTGGAAGGGAAAGGGGCAGCGGAGGCTTTAAGAAAAACGTAAATGATCGTAAGCGTATTTTTATAGAAGGAACAGGGACGGGAGCTTATAATGAAAGAAGAAGCAATGCGCCCATCTGGGGCGCGGCATAAGGATGCCCGGGAGACTGAGGGAACGGACAGGACCTGGGATATACAACATGGAAAGCGGGGGATGGATCATGAGAAGACAGAGGACAGGAAAAATGGCTCTGGGAGCGGGGCTGGCGTTTCTTATGGCCGTGTCTCTGACCGGCTGTGAGATGGACCGTATGGACCAGGAGGCAGCAGAAACGAAGGCTGAAGATCCGGCGGATGAAACGGAAACGGCAGAATCCGGAGATAACAGGACCGGGGAAATACCAGAAGAAACGTCCCGGGGGATCGGGGCCGGGGAGGCGGCAGAGCCGGAGGAGGCCTCTGGGCCGGACCAGGAGCCAGATCAGCCGCTGTTTGTGGAGACCCGGAGGAGCTATGACGGGGAATGGAAGGACCAGAGATGCCTGCTGAGGAGCCGCTGGGATGGGCTGTATGTTCCTGTGGACGGCTGGGATACATTGAAGGACGGCCTGGACCAGTATAATGCGGAGGTTTCCCAGGAGACGGGAGAACGTTTTAAGGAAAATCTTTCCCTGGTCAGGGAGGATCCCCCGGAGCCCGGACAGGAGTATTATATTGAGCGGGAGATACGGGTACAGCGGGCAGACAGCCGGATCGTCAGCTTCTGGGATATGGATTCTTCCTATGTGGGCGGCGCCCACGGAAGCTATTATGCCCATGGAGTAAATTTTGACCCGGCTTCGGGAAAGCGGCTGGCGCTTTCGGATGTGGTCACAGACCTGGAAGCAGTGTACCAGTATGTGAAGGAGGACGTGAAGAGCCAGGACGATGGAAGCCTTTATCCGGAATATGAGGAGACCCTGGAGGCCATGTTCCAGAATGGATCCGGAGACGAGGGCCAGCTGGAATGGATCATGGACCGTGACGGGATCACCGTCGTATTTAACCCTTATGTTCTGGGGCCCTGGTCGGAAGGAAGCCTTGAGAGCCGGATGACGTTTGCGGACTGCCCGGACCTGCTCCTGGAAACGTACCGGGCCGGGGCGGGAGCAGCAGTGCAGCTTTCAGAGGGAGAACCCTTTTACGCCGACTGGGACCGGGACGGGGAAAAGGAGGAGTATATTTATACGGTACAGGTGGATGAGGAGACGTATACATCATCCATTACCCTGAGCCAGACAGGAGAGGGAGCAGAGACGGAGGCGGCAGGTCCCTGGGAGGCCGGGGGCTATGGGAGCCTCACGGACGTATGGCTTCTGGAAGCCGGGGATGGCCGCCCCTTCCTATGGCTCGAATTTTCCAGTGAGAATGATCTGAGGGCTCTGGAGGTGTTTGCGCTCCAGAATGAAAACGGGACGCTGACGCTTTGCCATGTGGGCTCTTCGGGAGATTCCATGTATGGGAGCTTCATCGGAGATCCGGGTCATTTTCTCCTGTACGACCGCATCGATCTTCTGGGAACGTATATGGCGTACCGCAGCTTCCGCATGGGTGAAGACGGGATGCCGGAGACGGACGGAACGGTTTACACGATCCCTGGAAATGGAGACCGGGGGCCGGTGCTGCGGGCCTCTGCGGAGATTCCGGTATGGATCGAAGGGAAAGAGGAACGGATCCCGGCGGGAACGGAGCTGGTATTAAGGGCCGCAGAGCTCCCGGATGAAACGGGGGCGGCCAGGGCAGAGGCAGAGCTTCCTGACGGAAGACACTGTGAGCTGCGGATCCAAAAGGACAGGGACCAGTACCGGTTCCGGATCGGCGGTATGGATGAATATGATTGTTTCGAGAGCCTGGGGTACGCAGGCTGAGGATGGAGCCGATTGTCCATTGACATTCCTGCCGGTTGCCATTACAATGGAGACAGGTTCAAAAAAATACCCGAACAGGAGGGGGATACCAATGAAATTTTTTATTGATACGGCCAATGTGGAGGAGATCCGGAAAGCCAACGATATGGGCGTGATCTGCGGAGTTACGACAAATCCGTCCCTGATCGCAAAAGAGGGAAAGGATTACGTGGAGACCTTAAAGGAGATTGCCTCCATCGTGGACGGTCCCATCAGCGGTGAGGTGAAGGCCACCACCACCGACGCAGAAGGAATGATCGCCGAGGGACGTGAGATCGCCAAGATCCACCCCAATATGGTGGTGAAGATCCCGATGACCGTGGAAGGCTTAAAAGCAACAAAGGTGCTGGCATCTGAGGGGATCCAGGTCAATGTGACTCTGATCTTTTCTGCAAATCAGGCACTTTTGGCTGCCAGAGCCGGAGCTGCCTTCGTATCGCCGTTCTTAGGCCGTCTGGACGATATTTCCCAGCCGGGCATCGACCTGATCGAGACGGTTTCTGAGATCTTTAACCTTCACAATATCCAGACAGAGATCATTGCCGCCAGCGTGCGCCATACGATGCATGTGACGGAGTGCGCTCTGGCCGGAGCCGATATCGCCACCGTTCCCTATAAGGTGATCGAGCAGATGACCCATCATCCGCTGACTGACCAGGGGATCGAAAAGTTCCGCAAGGACTATGAGGCTGTATTTGGGAAATAAGAAGGACAGATCCGGAAAAAATACAATCGAATAAGAGATGGAGAGGACTGCGGGAGGCGTTTTCGCAGCACTCTCCTTTCTTTTGCGTTTTTTTGCCGGAAGAGAGACTGAGGGAGGATGTATATGGAGAAGAAAGATCAGAAGAGCAGGATCATGAGGCTGCTCGCACAGGTAGTTATCATTATGGCGGGG
>NZ_JAOQJF010000011.1:24887-93330 GCF_025567195.1 Alitiscatomonas aceti
GGAGCTGGGGAAGGAATTTGCCCTTTCCACATTGGTGGCTACGTTTTATTATCCTTTTGCACTGGAGCAGGCCACCCGCCTGGTGGGGGATATGGTCTTTACGGATGATCCCATCCTGTGCGCGGTTTTTTCCGGCGTTATGATCGGATTTGCCCTGGGCATCGTGATCCGGGCAGGCGCCTCCACCGGGGGGATGGATATCCCGCCGCTGGTACTGAAAAAGAGGTTCGGGATCCCGGTGTCTGTTACCATGTATGTGATGGACTTCATGGTGCTCATCGCCCAGATGACCTTTGGAGACAGGGAGAGGATCCTGTACGGCCTGATCATGGTCATGACGTATACCATTATCCTGGATAAGGTACTGGTCATTGGTGTCCGCCAGACCCAGGCAAAGATCATCAGCGAGCGGTATGAGGAGATCAGCACGGCCATCCAGGAAAAAATGGACCGGGGGACCACGCTCCTTTATATGGAAGGCGGTCATTCCGGAAAGCAGTCCAGAGCTATCCTTGTGGTGGTATCCGGAAGAGAGCTCCAGAAGCTGAACCGGATCGTCATGGACATCGACGACCAGGCGTTTATGATCGTAAGCCAGGTGGGAGAGGTCCGCGGCCGCGGATTTACGCTGACAAAAAAATATGAATAGGGAAAAGGGACCGGAAGTCTGGGTGCTCCGGGTCTGCTTAAGATGATTAACTAAAAAGGGGAGACGGCAAAAGAAAAGTAACTTGTTGCCGCCTCTTTTTTTATGTTGTATTGTTTTCCCGGAAATGGCAAAAACACCTTGAATTTTGCAGAGAATGCGGTTATTATTACACTAGGCAGAAATTCGATTTTCGTCAAATTTTAATAATGGAGGACAGCAAAATGACTAAATCAGCACAAACGTCAGCAATGAGAAGAATCAATGAATTGCTTGATGACAACAGCTTTGTTGAAGTCGGCGCCTATATGACTGCCAGAAGCACTGACTTTAACATGCAGGCTCAGGAAACTCCGGCCGACGGCGTGGTTACCGGCTACGGTACCGTTGAGGGAGCCCTTGTGTATGTGTACAGCCAGGATGCAGCCGTTATGGGCGGCTCCGTGGGTGAGATGCATGCAAAAAAGATCGAGAATCTCTATGGCATGGCCATGAAGATGGGCGCTCCGGTGGTAGGCCTGATCGATTGTGCAGGCTTAAGGCTTCAGGAAGGTCTGGACGCATTAAACGGGTTCGGAAGACTGTACGGATGCCAGACCCTGGCTTCCGGCGTGATCCCGCAGATCCAGGCAGTGTTCGGAAACTGCGGCGGCGGTATGGCAGTGGCTTCTGCAATGGCTGACTTCACCTTCATGGAAGATAAGGCAAAGTTATTTGTCAACGCTCCCAATGCCATCGCTGAGAACGATACAGATACATCCAGCGCAAAGTTCCAGAGCGAGGAAGCCGGCAACGTGTGCATGACAGGGACCGAGGAGGACATCCTGGCACAGATCCATACGCTGATCTCCGTACTTCCGGCCAACAACGAGGACGATATGTCCTATGATGAGTGCGCCGACGACCTGAACCGGATGTGTGAGGGTCTGGAGAACTGTGTGGGAGATACAGCCCTTGCCCTGGCCATGATCTCTGATGACAGCTTCTATATGGAACTTAAGAAGGAATATGCTCCCAGCATGGTGACTGCGTTCATCCGCTTAAACGGCACCACCGTGGGCTGTGTGGCCAACCGCACAGAGAGCTATGAGGAGGGAGAAAAAACAGCAGAGTACGAGACAGGCCTGACAGCCAGAGGCTGTGAAAAAGCCGCAGATTTCGTGAATTTCTGCGATGCCTTCAATATCCCGGTACTTACAATGGTGAACGTAAACGGATATAACAGCTGCAAATGCACAGAAAAGAAGATCGCCAAGGCGGCTGCCCGTCTGGCCCATGCCTTTGCAAACGCAGATGTGCCCAAGGTGACAGTGATCGCCGGACAGGCATTCGGTACTGCCGGACTTGTTATGAACAGTAAATCCATTGGCTCCGATATCGTTTACGCATGGAAGAATGCTTCCATTGGCATGATGGAGGCCGTTCCGGCTGTGAAGATCATGTATGCAGAGGAGATCTCCGGATCTGACAATGCGGCTGCCCTGATCAGCGAAAAGGCTGCCCAGTACAGCGAGCTGCAGGCCAGCGCCATGGCTGCGGCCAGAAGAGGCTATGTGGATGACATCATCGATGCGGCTGATACAAGAAAACGCGTGATCGCAGCAATGGAAATGCTGTTCACAAAGAGAGAGGATCGTCCGGCCAAAAAGCACGGTACGGTCTAAGGCGAGGTGGCAGATATATGAAACAGAATATTAAAAGAATCTGGCTTGCCCTCTGTATGGCAGTATGCCTGTTCGCCCTTTCTGCCTGCTCCAGCGCAGAAGCGGATACGGCAGAGGAGATGGACCCGTCTCTGGTGATGACGCTCCAGCAGGGCACCCAGCAGTATCTGGATCTGTTTGCCGCAATGGGAGACGAGGATCTGGATAATGCTCTGGCTGCCAGTGAAAAGAACAAGGATACAGTAATGCAGAGCGCCCTGAATTCCTGGAAGTCGGTAAGGGGCGACCTGGGAGCGCTGGTTTCCAGCGAGGCGGCAGAGGTTGGCATTGTGGACGACGGCTATGTGGCCAGGATCCCGGCGGTATTTGAAAAAAGAAACGCAGAGTTTTCTGTAATCGTGGATGAGGATCTTGCAAATATCACTTCCATTACGATCTCTCCGGAATATACCACTGGAGAAAAGCTTTCCAAGGCTGGTATGAATACCCTTATGGGCATGGGAGTCGTATTCCTGGTTCTGATCTTCATCAGCTGGCTCATCAGCATGTTCAAGTACATCAGCGTATTTGAAGCAAAGATGAAGCAGAAGAAGGCTCCGGCCCCGTCAGCAGCTCCGGCAGCGGTTCCCGCCCCGGCTCCGGCAGCAGCCCCGGCCCCGGCAGCAGCCCCGGCTGAGGAGGCCTGTAACGATACGGAGCTGGTATCCGTGATCGCAGCAGCCATCGCGGCTTCCGAAGGCAGAGAGCCTGCCGACGGCCTTATTGTTCGTTCCATTAAGCGTGTTCCCAACAGGAACTGGAAATAACCCATCATCAGGAGGAAATGAAAATGAAAAATTATACCATCACAGTTAATGGCAATGTATATGAAGTAACCGTAGAAGAAGGCTTCACAGGAAAGGCAGCAGCTCCGAAAGCAGCGGCTCCCGTACAGGCACCCAAGGCCGCTCCGGCCCCGGCAGCAGCCCCGGCTCCTGCGGCAGCTCCCACTGGTGCAGCAGGAAGCGTTGCAGTGACAGCTCCCATGCCCGGAAAGATCCTTGGCGTGAAGGCGTCCGCAGGCCAGGCAGTGAAAAAAGGCCAGGTGATCGTGATCCTCGAGGCCATGAAGATGGAAAACGAGATTGTAGCACCCCAGGACGGCACCGTAGCTACCATCAATGTGGCTGTTGGTGATTCTGTTGAGCCGGGCGCAACTCTGGCTACATTAAACTAATCGTCTGCTGACTGCAGATTCCATATGGAGGGATTAAAATGGAATATATTCAAAGTACACTTTTGAATCTTGTCCAGCAGACAGCATTCTTAAATCTGACATTCGGCAACATGATCATGATCTTTGTGGCATTTATCTTCCTTTACCTTGCCATTAAAAAAGGTTTTGAGCCTCTGCTGCTTGTCCCGATTTCCTTTGGTATGCTGCTCGTGAATATCTATCCGGATATCATGCTGAGCATTGAGGATTCATCCAATGGCGTTGGAGGACTTCTCCATTACTTCTATTTGCTGGATGAGTGGAGCATCCTCCCGTCCCTGATCTTCATGGGCGTAGGTGCTATGACTGACTTCGGACCGCTGATCGCGAACCCCAAGAGCTTCCTTCTGGGCGCGGCCGCACAGTTCGGTATTTATGCTGCTTACTTCCTTGCGATCTTCATGGGCTTCAACGACAAGGCAGCTGCTGCCATCTCCATCATCGGCGGCGCTGACGGTCCTACCTCTATCTTCCTGGCCGGCAAGCTGGGACAGACGGAATTCATGGGCCCTATTGCCGTTGCCGCTTACTCCTACATGGCCCTGGTACCCATCATCCAGCCGCCGATCATGAAGCTTCTGACCACAGAAGAGGAGAGAAAGATCAAGATGGAGCAGCTCCGTCCGGTGTCCAAGCTGGAGAAGATCCTGTTCCCCATCATCGTTACTGTTGTTGTGTGTCTGATCTTACCGACGACCGCACCGTTGGTTGGTATGCTGATGGTCGGCAACCTGTTCCGTGAGTCTGGCGTTGTAAAGCAGCTTCAGGAGACTGCCTCCAACGCCCTCATGTATATCGTAGTTATCGTTCTGGGTCTTTCCGTGGGAGCAACTACCAGCGCTGAGGCGTTCTTAAAGATGACCACGATTAAGATCGTTATCCTGGGTCTGGTAGCCTTCGCCTTTGGTACGGCTGCAGGCGTGATCTTCGGTAAGATCATGTGTAAGGTGACCGGAGGAAAGGTAAATCCGCTGATCGGTTCTGCCGGTGTATCCGCAGTTCCCATGGCGGCCCGTGTATCCCAGAAGGTTGGTTCTGAGGCAGATCCCACCAACTTCCTTCTGATGCACGCCATGGGCCCCAACGTGGCAGGCGTGATCGGTACCGCCGTAGCCGCCGGCACATTCATGGCTATTTTCGGAATACAGTAAAGGGCGGCGTAAGCCGCCCGCTACGCAAACGTAGCGAAGCGGAGTTCGCGTTTTCCCGTTCAGCGGCGTAAGCCGCCCGCTACGCAAACGCAGCGAAGCGGAGTTCGCGTTTCCCGTCTTATGGGCGGGGCCGCCCTCCGCTGGGTCAGACTCTTCGCGTTTTCCCGTTTGGCGGCGTAAGCCGCCTATGGAAGGTTTTCACTTGATAATTTTCAGGAGGTAAAAATAAAATGGCAGAAGTTCAGAAAAAGCCGGTAAAGATCGTTGAGACTGTCCTTCGTGACGCTCATCAGTCCTTACTTGCCACAAGAATGTCCACAGACCAGATGCTTCCCATCGTTGATAAGATGGATAAGGTCGGCTACTATGCAGTGGAATGCTGGGGCGGCGCCACCTTTGACGCAAGCCTTCGTTTCTTAAAAGAAGATCCCTGGGAGAGACTGAGAAAGTTAAGGGACGGCTTTAAGAATACAAAGCTCCAGATGCTGTTCCGCGGACAGAATATTTTAGGTTATAACCATTATGCAGATGATGTGGTAGAGTATTTCGTACAGAAATCCATTGCCAACGGTATCGATATCATCCGTATCTTCGACTGCTTAAACGATATCAGAAACCTGGAAACAGCTGTAAAGGCTACCAACAAGGAAAAGGGCCATGCCCAGATCGCTTTAAGCTATACCCTTGGCGACGCCTATACTCTGGATTACTGGAAGAACATTGCCCGCGAGATCGAGGAAATGGGTGCAGATTCCTTGTGTATCAAGGATATGGCCGGACTTCTGACTCCGTATAAGGCAGCAGAGCTGGTACAGGCCTTAAAGGAAGGAACAAAGCTTCCCATCGACCTGCATACCCACTACACCTCCGGCGTTGCTTCCATGACTTACTTAAAGGCTGTGGAAGCAGGCTGCGATATCATCGACTGTGCAATGTCCCCGCTGGCTCTTGGTACTTCCCAGCCTGCTACGGAGGTTATGGTTGAGACCTTCCGCGGCACTCCCTATGATACCGGATATGACCAGAACCTTTTAGCCGAGATCGCCGACTACTTTACACCGATCCGTGAAGAGGCTTTAAAGAGCGGCCTTTTAAACCCGAAGGTACTGGGCGTAAACATCAAGACTCTTCAGTACCAGGTACCGGGCGGAATGCTTTCCAACCTGGTGAGCCAGTTAAAGGAAGCTGGACAGGAAGACAAGTACCGCGCAGTTCTGGAGGAGATCCCGAGAGTAAGAAAAGACTTCGGCGAGCCGCCGTTGGTTACTCCGTCTTCCCAGATCGTAGGTACCCAGGCTGTTATGAACGTACTGGCAGGCGAGCGGTACAAGATGGTTCCCAAGGAGTCCAAGAAGATCATGATGGGCGAATTTGGCCAGACTGTAAAGCCGTTCAACAAGGAAGTACAGAAAAAGATCATCGGCGATGCGACACCCATCACCTGCCGTCCGGCCGATCTGATCCCGCCGCAGCTTCCTAAGTTCGAGAAGGAATGTGCCCAGTGGAAGCAGCAGGATGAGGATGTTTTATCTTATGCCCTGTTCCCGGCCGTGGCCAAGGACTTCTTCGAGTACCGTGAAGCCCAGCAGACCGGCGTGGATCCGAAAAAGGCAGATAAGGAAAACAAGGTATATCCCGTCTAGTCCATAGACAGATCCGGCGGGGAGCGTTTGCTTCCCTCTGGAAAAGGCCCTCCGGCCCGTGCAGAAGCACTGTCCGGAGGGTTTTTGTATGTACGCGGACAGCGGGCCAAAGTCCGTCCAGTACAGGACCCGGCGCCTGTGCCTTTCCATATCCGTGTTTTCTTAAGAAAACCTTACAAATTCCCCGTAAAACCGCGGCAAAAATATGAAGTTTCCTTCCTGAGGTTGACAGGAAACTCCCTTTGTCATTATAATAACGTATAGTGTCATTTTTAGACAGAACTGGAAAATGGCAGAATAGAAAAATGACCATAAAGAAAGAGAGAAGAAGGATGAAAAAAAGAGGGAGACGGATCCTGGCGGCTCTGACGGCTGTGCTTTTACTGGCTGAATCCGTGAGCGGCACAGGGATCATTGCAGACTATCCCGGAACGATATACGCAGAGACACAGAGATCGGCCATAGTAAATGCAACCACACTGAATGTAAGAAGCGGCCCGGGCACAGGAAATTCCGTTGTAAGGAAGCTGTCCTACGGAGCCCCTGTGACTGTGGTGGGACAGGAGACAGCTTCTGACGGTGTACTCTGGTATAAGCTTCAGTTTACGGCTGGAGGGAAGAGTATGGAGGGCTATGCTTCCTCCGAATACATAAAATTTCCGGTTTCCTACACCACGGACCCCCAGTTCGAGGCGTATATGACCAGTCAGGGCTTTCCGGAAAGCTATAAGGAATCCTTACGTGTCCTTCATGCTGAATTCCCGTCCTGGATATTCCAGGTGCAGAATACGAGCCTGGACTGGAACGATGCCGTCAATAATGAGAGCATCGTAGGAGCAAATCTGGTTTCCACCAACAGCCTGTCCTCCTGGAAGTCTACGGAATATGGAGCGTATGACTGGAATACGGGGAAATGGACCGGCTTTGACGGACCCAGCTGGGTAGCGGCTTCCAGGGATATTGTCAGCTATTATATGGATCCCAGGAATTTTTTAAATGAGATCTATGTATTCCAGTTCCTGCTGCAGTCCTACGATGGGGCCCACCAGACGCGGGAGGGGCTTCAGAGTCTGGTTTCGGGTACGTTCCTGGAAAAATCCACAGGTCAGGGAGACGGAAATCCTCCATCGGCACAGGAAGGTCAGAATAACCAGCAGGATTCCGGGCAGAATGGAAGTGACGGGGGCGGGACTCCCCTTCCTCCCGGACAGAATTACGGCCCTGGAATGGACATGGGGAGCAGTGGGAATATTTCCCAGAACGCACCGTCCGGAGACGCCGCCCAGAGCTCGCCCCAGGAAGTGGGAGGCCAGAAGCCGGATGTGAGCCTGGAAGGTCCTTCTGCGGTGGTCAGTGCCAGAGAAACCCAGGTCCTGGCCCTTCCCAACGTGGAATATGGCCCTGGAATGGACGCTTCTGTGATCACAGGAGACAGCACAGGTGCGTCAGAAACGTCGCCGGTGCCGTCGGGCCAGAGCTATGTGGATATCATTATGAATGCAGGAGCCCAGTCCGGTGTGAATCCCTATGTTCTGGGAGCCATGATCCTCCAGGAGCAGGCCAATGGCACTTCCGGCAGCATCTCGGGAACCACTGCCGGCTACCAGGGGATCTATAATTTCTTTAATATCGGGGCATACCAGACGGATTCCATGTCCGCTGTCACCAGAGGCCTGTGGTACGCGTCCCAGGCAGGAAATTATGGACGGCCCTGGAATTCCATCGAGAAGTCTATTCTGGGAGGAGCTCTTTATTATGGAGAGAATTTTGTTTCCCAGGGACAGGATACATTTTATCTGAAAAAGTTTAATGTACAGGGCAGTAATCTTTATAAGCACCAGTACATGACCAATGTGGAGGGAGCCGCCGGAGAAGGGGCCAAGCTCTCCAGAGCATACACAGATGCAATGAAAAAGGAGCCTCTGGTATTTAAGATCCCGGTATTCAACAATATGCCGGAGGCGGCCTGCCCCAAACCTGAGACAACTGGAAGTCCCAACAATAAGCTGGCTTCTCTGGAGGTGGAGGGGTATTCCCTTACTCCTACCTTTAATAAGGACACAGAAAGCTACGACGTGATCGTAAATCCGTCGGTGGGACAGATCTCAGTGAAGGCCGGAACCATCGATTCCAAAGCGTCTGTTTCCGGCACTGGGACCATAAGCCTGCAAAGCGGGAATAATACGATCTCGATAGAGGTAAAGGCAGAAAACGGCAGCGTCCGCACATACAGGCTCAATGTGGTACGCCAGTCAGATGCTCCGGTGGCCAATGTGCCGTCGGGCGGAGAAAACGCCCAGAGCAGCGGAGGAAATACGTCCGGACCTGGAAGTACAGGGAACGTTGTGATCATCCGGCCATCGGGCCAGGGAAATTCCCCCGAAAGCCAGAGCGCGGATGTGGTCATCGGCGTTTCCCCTTCATAAGGACGCCCATGGACCGGGGAAACCGGATAAAGTAAGGAGAATATAAGATATGAACAGGATAATAAAGAAAATGACAGTGGTATTCCTGTCTCTGGCGATCACGCTTCTGGCGTTTCCGGCAGGGATCCTGACTGCCTATGCGGGGGCTGGAAAGATCACCTTTTCCGATCCGACGGCATCAGTGGGAAATCAGGTATCTGTCACCATGAAGATCGCCTCTTCGGATGGTACGGCTCTCAATAAAGCAGATGTGATGCTGGAATACGATGCCCAGTCCCTGGAATTCCTGAGCGGGACCAGCGCCAACGGCGGGGCGGGGAATGTCCGTGTGGTTGGGGATGCGGAGGCAGCCAACCAGACGACCTTCAGCTTTACGCTGAAGTTTAAGGCCCTGAAGGCTGGGACCTCGTCCATCACCGTTAAATCCCAGGAGGTATACGATGCCAATGGGCAGGCAGTGACTATTTCCCATACGGGTAATTCTGCTGTAAAGGTCAGCGGGGCCTCCGACGCTTCCCAGGACGCTTCCCTGGGATCCCTGACTGTTTCACCAGGGACCCTGAGCCCGGAATTTTCAGCAGAGGTGACTGAGTACACGGCTGCCGTTCCGGCTGATGTGGAAAAGATCACGGTCAGCGCTCCGGCCAATGACGGGAAAGCAAACGTATCTGTGGAGGGAGCTGAAAATCTCCAGCCAGGCGTAAATAAGGTGGTCTGCACGGTTACCGCAGAGGATGGAAGCACGAAAAAAACGTATACCATCACGGTTACCAGAGGCGAAGACAGCTCTGCGGAAGAGACGGAACCGTCTGCGGAGGCCAGTTCCCCCGAGGGCACACCTCACAACGTGGAGGATGGAAACTGGACCGTTGCTGAAACCTTTGATGCAGAAATTCTTCCCGAGGGCTTTTCCGTAACAGAATATGAGTATCAGGGAGCCACAGTCCAGGCAGGAACCAATGACCAGGGCGTGATCCTCCTTTATATGACCGATGAAGATGGAAACGGAGATTTCTTTGTATATGATCCCCAGAAAGATATCCTTTCCCCATATGTGACAGTCCGTATGGCAGAAAAGACCATTATCGTTCTGTCTCCGGAAAATATCCCAGAGGGGACAGAGCTTCCCGACGGATTCAGGGAATGCACCATCGACATCGGAGAACATACGGTACACGGCTGGATCTGGAACAGCCAGGATGGCGGGACACCAGAATACTGCATCGTTTACGGCCAGAACGCAGACGGGGAGCAGAACTTCTACCGCTACGACCAGAAGGAAATGACCCTCCAGAGATTCTTCCAGGATCCGGAGGCAGAGGAGCTCCGGGCAGTCAATGAGAAGGTGGTCGGAGAGTATAACAGCCTGGTGGAGGACTACACAGTCCGCGGATATATGATCGCTGGTCTGTTTGCTGTATGCATTATCCTGGCGATCATCCTTATCATTCTCCTGCTGACCAGAAAGCCTGGAGGAACGTACCGGGAGGAAAAGCCGAAAAAATCGGCAGGAAAACCGGACGCATATTCCAGAGAAGGCTCCAGGCCGGGAAAGACAAAGGAACCCAGAAGGACCCAGGCGAAAAAATGGACAGACCAGGACCTGGATGACCTGGAGGATCTGGATCTGGAGGAAGAGGAACGGGCCTTTGTAAAGCATAAGGCCCCGGTCCGTCATCCGGCGTCGGATCAGGAGACAGGAAGGAGGACTGCCAGTGTCCCGGAGGCGGAAGCCCCGGTAAGGCAGGAGACGCCCGCTCCGGTTTCCAGCGCACCGGTGAAGGAACAGATCCCAGAAAAGGCAGCTCCATTCAAAGAAGAAGACCAGGACGATGATTTTGAATTTATCGATCTGGATCTGTAAAGCTGTACCGTTCAGCCGTCCGGAGATCCGGACAGGCAGGTGTACGGCGGAAGGGCTGTGCAGCACACACATAAAATAGAATGGATTGCAAACTCCCCCCGATTCGGGTATAATGGACACGTTCGCTGTCTAAAAAACCGAATAGAGGGGAGTATTTGTTATGAAAGAAAGAAGCAGCTTTACCAGCCGCATCGGCTTTGTCCTTGCGGCGGCCGGTTCTGCAGTGGGACTGGGAAATATGTGGAGGTTTCCATATCTGGCAGCAAAATATGGAGGGGGAGCCTTCCTGATCACATACGTTCTTCTGGCTGTGACCTTTGGATTTACGCTTATGATCACAGAGGTTGCCATGGGAAGAAGGACCCGCATGTCATGCATCGAAGCTTTTGGAAGCCTGAACCGCCGCTTTGCGCCCCTGGGCTGGCTGGCAGCCCTGATCCCGGTGATCATCGCGCCCTATTACTGTGTGATCGGCGGCTGGGTCGTTAAGTATTTTGTGGAATTTGTCCGGGGAAACGGTATGGCCGTATCCAGCGACACGTATTTTGGAGATTTTATCAGCATGGCCGGCAGCGGGATCCTGGAAAATCCGCTGCTCTGGTTCGTGATCTTTGTGCTCCTTACGGCAGTGGTGGTGCTCCTGGGCGTTGATACGGGAGTGGAAAAGGCCAGCAGCGTCATGATGCCGGTGCTAGTGCTGCTTTCCGTAGGGATCTCTGTTTACTGTACGACTCTCCCGGGAGCCGCAGAGGGATTAAAGTATTATCTCCTTCCGGATTTTGCGGACTTTTCCCTGACCACAGTGCTGGCGGCCATGGGCCAGTTGTTTTATTCCATGTCCTTAGCCATGGGGATCATGATCACCTATGGCTCCTATATGAAAAAAGAGGATGATCTGGAGAGTTCCGTGGGCCAGATCGAGATCTTCGATACGGGGATCGCTTTTCTGGCAGGACTTATGATCGTTCCCGCAGTAGTGGCCTTTAACGGAGGGGACGCGTCCCTGATCCAGGGAAAGGCCGGTCCGGGACTGATGTTCGGGGTACTGCCCAAGGTATTTGAATCCTTCCCGCTGGGAGGAGCTGTGGGAGCCCTGTTTTTCCTGCTGGTATTTTTTGCGGCCCTTACCTCGTCCATTTCCCTGCTGGAGACGGTGGTATCGATCCTTACGGATAAAATGCGGCTCACCAGGAAAAAGGCCACGATCCTTTCCACTGCCGGGATTCTGATCCTGGGGATCCCGTCCTGTCTGGGCTATGGTCCCTGGGGCCACATTACAGTATTAAAGATGCAGTTCCTGGACTTCTTTGATTTTATATCCAACTCCGTGATGATGCCCATTGTGGCCATTGGAACGTGTATCCTGGTGGGACATGTGGTAGGAAGCCGGTATATTGAGGAGGAGGTGGAGTCCTCCGGCACCTTTAAGAGAAAGAAGATGTACCGGATCATGATCAGGTACGTGGCTCCGGTGATGCTGGCAGCGATCCTGGCAGGAGAGGTCCTTAAATATTTTGGCATTATCAGTATTTAATGGAAAATTTTCCTTTTATATTTGGGAAAGATATGGTAAGATACTATATTATCATGTAAAACAGATAGAAATACAGGAACATAAATGGAGGAATCACTATGGCGGAAAATATAAAACCGGCAGAGGAAACGAAAGAAACAGTTTCTAAAAATTTTATTGAACAGGAAATCGATAAAGACCTGGCGGAGGGCGTATATGACCATGTCCAGACGAGATTCCCACCGGAGCCCAACGGATATCTCCACATCGGACATGCCAAGTCCATTATCCTGAATTCGGGACTGGCAAAGGAATACGGCGGAAAATTCAATCTCCGTTTTGATGATACGAACCCCACGAAGGAAAAAACGGAGTATGTGGAGTCCATCATAAACGACGTGAAATGGCTGGGCGCGGAATTTGAGGACAGGCTGTTTTTTGCGTCTGACTACTTTGATGCAATGTATGAGTGTGCAGTCCATCTGATCAAAAAAGGAAAGGCATTCGTCTGCGACCTTTCGGCCGATGAGATCCGGGAATACCGGGGAGATTTCAACACTCCGGGAAAAAACAGCCCCTACCGGGACAGAACGGTGGAGGAGAACCTGAAGCTCTTCGAGGAAATGAAGAACGGCGTGTATAAGGACGGGGAAAAGGTGCTCCGCGCCAAGATCGATATGGCGTCCCCCAACATCAATATGAGAGACCCGGTGATCTACCGTGTGGCCCGTATGAGCCATCACAACACTGGAGACAAGTGGTGCATTTATCCCATGTACGACTTTGCCCATCCCATCGAGGATGCCATCGAGCATATCACCCACTCCATCTGTACCCTGGAATTCGAGGATCACAGACCGCTTTATGACTGGGTGGTAAGAGAGTGTGGATTTGAGAATCCGCCGCGTCAGATCGAGTTTGCAAAGCTGTACCTGACCAATGTGGTCACAGGAAAACGCTACATCAAGAAGCTGGTGGAGGACGGGATCGTGGACGGCTGGGATGATCCGCGCCTGGTGACCATCGCTGCTCTCAGAAGGAGAGGCTACACGCCGGAATCCCTGCGGATGTTTGTGGATCTGGTGGGCGTTTCCAAGGCCAACAGCTCTGTGGATTACGCAATGCTGGAATACTGCATCCGGGAGGACTTAAAGCTTAAGAGGCCCAGAATGATGGCGATCCTGGATCCGGTGAAGCTGGTGATCGACAACTATCCGGAAGGGCAGACGGAAATGCTGTCCGTACCCAATAACCTGGAAAATCCGGAAATGGGAGAACGCCAGGTTCCTTTCTCCAGAGAACTTTATATTGAGCGTGAGGACTTTATGGAGGAGCCGCCGAAAAAATATTTCCGCCTGTTCCCGGGAAATGAGGTCCGCCTCATGAGCGCTTATTTCGTTACATGCACCAGCTTTGAGAAGGATGAAAATGGTAAGGTCACGGTGGTCCACTGTACCTACGATCCGGAGACAAAGAGCGGATCCGGCTTTAACGGCAGAAAGGTCAAGGGAACCATCCACTGGGTTTCTGCAGAACATGCAGGGCAGGTGGAGTGCCGCCTTTATGAGAACATCGTGGATGAGGAAAAGGGCAAGCTGAACGCAGACGGAACGCTGAACCTGAATCCCAATTCCAAAACTGTGACAATGGCTTACGTGGAGCCGGCGCTGATGGAGGCCAGGGCTTATGACAGCTTCCAGTTCGTAAGAAACGGCTTCTACTGCGTGGACTGCAAGGACAGCGAGGAAGGAAAGCCGGTTTATAACCGGATCGTTTCCTTAAAGAGCTCCTTCCGGCTTCCTAAGTAGGGTCTGGAGCAGACAGAGGAAAAACACAGACTGAGATACAAAAGAGGGATGCCCCTGGAAAAAGTTCCGGCGGACATCCCTTTCTGGTATCCAGGAAAAACGGAGGTAAAGATGGAGCTTATGATCCCATTGAGCAGCCAGGATCCCAGGCCGCTGTATGAACAGATCTACCAGTATATAAAAGGAGAGATCCGGAACGGAGGCCTGAAGCCCATGAAAAAGCTGCCCTCTTCCAGGGAACTGGCCAAAAGCCTGAGGGTCAGCCGCAGTACCACTCAGTCGGCTTATGAACAGCTTGTGGCCGAAGGATACCTGGAGGCGTCGTCGAGACGCGGATATTTTGTGGCCGGACTGGATGGGATCCTGCCCCCGGTCGCTCCGGAAAGACGGGCGGTACAGGAAATGTTTCCAGGCCGGAGGGATGGGGAGGCGCCGGATCTCCAGGAGAAAAAATGGAGAGTGGACTTTTCACCCAGGGGAATTGATCTGGATAGCTTCCCCTTTTCCACCTGGAGGCGGATCAGCCGGGCAGTCTTAAAGGAGGAGGACACGGAAATGTTCTTAAAGGGCAGTCCCCAGGGGGATCTTCTTCTGAGGGAGGCCATCCGGGACTACCTTCATGCAGCCCGGGGCGTAAATTGTACGGCGGAACAGATCATCATCGGCGCAGGGAACGAATATCTTCTGATCCTTTTATCCCAGCTTCTGGGCCGGGAGACCGGGATCGCCATGGAGGATCCCACCTATAAGCAGGCATACCGTGTTCTTGGGGGAATGGGCCATTCGGTTTTTCCTGTGGGAATGGATGACAGCGGCTTCCGGGTACAGGAGCTGGAGCGGCTTCCTGCATCCGCAGCCTATGTGATGCCGTCCCATCAGTTTCCCATGGGGATCGTCATGCCGGTGAAGCGGAGGCAGGAGCTTCTGGCCTGGGCCATGAAAGAGCCGGACCGCTATCTGATCGAGGACGACTACGATAGTGAATTCCGTTACAGGGGAAAGCCGATCCCGGCCCTTCAGGGCATGGATGACAGCGGAAGGGTCATTTATATGGGAACCTTTTCAAAGGCCATTGCGCCTGCCATCCGTGTGGGCTATCTGGTGCTCCCTCCCTCGCTGATGGAACGGTATGAAGAGCGGGGACGGTTCTACTCCTCCACAGTGTCCCGTGTAGACCAGCGGATCCTGGCGATGTTCATTGGAGGCGGCTATTTTGAACGCCATCTGAACCGGATGAGGGAGATCTATAAGGGGAAGCATGACCTGCTTCTGGCTTCCTTAAAGCCTCTGGAAAAGGAATTTGAGATCAGCGGAGAATATGCCGGCCTCCATGTTCTCCTTACCTGCCGCGGAGAGAGGACTGAGGAGCAGCTTGAGAAGGCGGCAGAAACGGAGGGGATCCGGGTCTATGGCTTATCGGGATCTTATATTGGAAAAAAGG
Organism: Alitiscatomonas aceti; assembly: GCF_025567195.1. NCBI lineage: Bacteria > Bacillati > Bacillota > Clostridia > Lachnospirales > Lachnospiraceae > Alitiscatomonas > Alitiscatomonas aceti. The sequence continues at coordinate 40,299 of NZ_JAOQJF010000011.1, forward strand.
ATACAGAGAGCCGGACAGTGATCCTGGGATACGCCAGCCTGACAGAAGAGAAGATACAGGAAGGGGCAGCGGCTCTGGCTAAGGCCCTCTGCCCGTAGAAGATGAAGTCCCCTTTTCCCCCTGCGGTTTTGCGGCTCCAAAAGAGGGAGGGAAAAACGCGCAGGGGAGAGAGGGATCAGATGTTTCCGAAGATCCGGTCCTCGATCAGATGAATCCCGTGCCAGAACATTTCGCAGACGGGCGTTTCCACCCCCAGCTCTTTTCCCAGGCGGACCACTGTACCTGCAAACATATCCACTTCTGTGTGCTTTCCGGCCTCCAGATCCTGGAGGGTGGAGGGCTTGTTCTGATATGGAAGGCGGCCGATGGTGTGTTCCTGCCGGTCGATCTCATTCTGGCCGATGTCCACCCCAAGCCGGTTGGCCACTCGGATCACCTCCCACATGGCGGCGCGGCGGAAATAGTTGGCATCAGCACTTTTCTGGAAGGCTCCGAAGGGAATGCCAAACATGGCACAGGTCATATTTTCTCCTACATTGCACATGAATTTAAACCACAGCCCTTTGATCATATCGGAATCGATCTTATAATCGATCCCGCAGCGGTCGAACAGCTCTTTGACGGCCAGGACTTTATCAGAAAAATGGCCGGGATCGTTTTTTTCTTCTCCGAAGTGGATCAGTCCTTTTTCCGGATCGAATTCGGCCTTTCCATCCTTCATGGCGATGCTGACGCGCATATAAGAATAGAGCACATGCTCCTGGCCGTACACATCTGCGGTCCGCTTTTCGCTGTCAATGCCATTGAGGACAGGAAGGATGATGGTTTCCGGTCCCACCTGGTATTTAATATCTTTTAACGCCTGGGCAAGGTCATATCCCTTTACGGCTATGATCACCAGGTCGGAGGGCCCGTCGTTATCCTCCGGGGTGACGATGGGGAAACGGTAATTGATACCGTTTACAGTCACGCCCTTCTGCTCCAGACGGTCCTTTCTCGCTCCAGATGCCATGATACGGAATCCGGCTCCCAGCTTTTCAGAGATCCGTGGAGCAAAGAAGACCCCCATGGCCCCCAGACCGATCAAAGTCACTTTTTTCATTGGCTTCATAATCCTTTTCTCCCTTCGGTGCGATTCCTTATACAGGCGGCCGCATCCAATGTGCGGACCTGTGTAAATTTTATGTATATTTTATAATAAGAATATTCGGGTGTCAATCGTTCAAAGAACCCCCGGGGAGGGTACAGATTCTTTTTCTGTTTTGTTGACTTTTCGGATGAAAGCTGATATACTCAACCTAAGATATTGTGAAAAATGCATAGATAAAAAAGTAATGTGGGTGCTGTATAAATGGTACCCATATGTGCTGAAAAAAATATGGAATGCATTCCACAATATGGAATATCAGAACTACTAAAGTTTCTAAAAGAAACAAAATGAAGGAGGTGCGGTGAGTATATGTGGACTGGGCAGGAAATGACCTTAGCAGACGGTCTGATGATCTCAGCAGTGGGACTTCTGGTCGTGTTTGCGGCTCTTGCGGCGCTGGCGATCGCGGTCATCATCATTTCTAAGATCATCAATACGGCGGTCAAAGATAAGGCACCGAAGCAGGCGGCTGTGGCGGCGGCTCCGGCCCCGGCGCTGGATGAGGAATCCTATGCAGTGCTTCTCGCAGCAATCAGCGAGGAAGCCAGACTGTCGGGAGAAGAGTTCCGTGTTACAAGCATCAAAGAGCTGTAAGGTGAAGTGAGGACCGAAAAAGCAAACGAAAAAGTGAAAAAAGGAAAGGATGTATTTTATTATGAAATATGTAGCTACTTTAAACGGAAAAAAATATGAGATCGAGATCGAGAGAGTGGAAGAGTACAAGCCCCTGGACAGAGGCGTTACTGTGAACGCTCCGGCTCCCATCCTTGCAAAGGCAGCAGCTCCGGCCCCCGCAGCAGCAGCAGCTCCCGCTCCGGCCCCTGCCCCAGCCCCCGCTCCGGCTCCCGCAGCAGCTCCGGCTCCTGCATCAGCAGGCGGACAGTCCGTAGATGCTCCCATGCCTGGTAAGATCCTGGATATCAAGGTGAAGGCCGGCGACGCTGTCAGCTTTGGACAGTGTGTAGTCGTTATGGAAGCCATGAAGATGGAGACTGAGATCGTTGCTCCGGCGGCAGGCACAGTTGCTTCCGTAAACGTAAGCGTAGGCGACGCTGTTGATACAGGCGCTGTTCTGGTGACCTTAAACTAATAGGAGGTGCCCCGTGAATATACTTTCAGTTTTTGGGGAGCTCCTGGCCCAGTCGGGTTTTGCCGCACTGACCTGGCAGCAGGCTGTCATGCTTCTCATTTCCTTCATTTTATTATATCTGGCGATCAAAAAGCAGTTTGAGCCGCTTCTTCTGCTGCCGATTGCCTTCGGTATGTTCCTCGCAAATCTGCCGCTGGCCGGCCTGATGAATGAGGCAGACAACTGGTATAACTCTGGTGTTTTACGGATCATTTACAGCGGCGTGAAATCCAGTCTGTTCCCGTGTCTGATCTTTATGGCCGTAGGTGCCATGACAGACTTCGGTCCCCTGATCGCTAACCCGGTGAGCCTTTTACTTGGCGCAGCCGCCCAGTTCGGCATCTACGTGGCTTTCCTTCTTGCCATGGCAACCGGACTGTTCACACCGGGACAGGCTGCCGCCATCGGTATCATTGGCGGTGCTGACGGCCCGACCGCTATTTACATTGCCAATAACCTGGCTCCGGAGCTGGTGGCTCCCATTGCAGTGGCCGCCTACTCCTATATGGCCCTGATCCCGCTGATCCAGCCGCCGATCATGAAGGCACTCACCACAAAGAAAGAGCGTCAGATCGTTATGAAGCAGCTGCGTAAGGTAAGCAAAGTGGAAAAGATCGTATTCCCCGTATTCGTGGTGCTGTTCTGTTCCTTACTGCTTCCGTCTGTTGCTCCCCTGTTAGGTATGCTGATGCTGGGCAACCTGCTCCGTGAATCCGGAGTGACCGGAAGACTTTCCGACACTGCCCAGAACGCACTGTGCAACATCGTTACCATCATGTTAGGCACCACTGTAGGTGCAACTGCCAACGGCGAGATCTTCTTACGTGTACAGACCATCGCCATCATCTGCATGGGCCTTCTGGCCTTCGCATTTGCGACCGTGGGCGGCGTCCTGTTCGGAAAGCTCCTTTGCGCGCTGACCGGAGGAAAGATCAACCCGCTGATCGGTTCCGCAGGCGTATCCGCAGTTCCCATGGCAGCCCGTGTATCCCAGACCGTCGGAGCCAAAGAAAACCCGACCAACTTCCTTCTGATGCACGCCATGGGCCCCAACGTAGCCGGAGTCATCGGCTCCGCCGTAGCCGCCGGGTACTTTATGCTGATGTTCGGTTAAGCAGAGAGCAGTGCGCAGGATTTCCGGCGGGAGTCTGCACCATGCTCGCATGAGTGCAGAGGAGTGACGGAAATCCTGCATAGGGCGAACGCCCGCGAGCGAGATGGAGCGAAGCGGAATCGAGCTTGCCGCACTGCGGACCAGGCCCCCTTAGGAAACTCCATTCCAGAGTCTGCACCATGCTCGCATGAGTGCAGAGGAGCAGCGGAAATCCTGCATAGGGCGAACGCCCGCGCCCCTCTCAAATAACATTTGACGATTCCATCAGAATTCGGTAGAATTATATCGTATACATAGTGTATTCATAGTATATTTTATAAAGGAGGCTTTATTGTGGCTAATAAAGTTATGTCATTACACGATGCCGTAGAGAAGTACGTTCATGACAACGACGTACTCTGCTTCGGCGGCTTCACCACCAACCGTAAACCTTATGCAGCAGTTTACGAGATCCTTCGTCAGGGAAAGACTGGTTTTGTAGGCTGGTCCGGACCGGCAGGCGGAGACTGGGATATGCTCATCGGCGAGGGCCGTATCAGAGCGTATATCAACTGCTATACCGCCAACTCCGGTTATACAAACGTGGCACGCCGCTTCCGTGCAGCCATTGAGAAGGGTGAGCTGACCTACGAGGATTACTCCCAGGACGTTCTGATGTTACAGCTTCACGCCGCTTCCTTAGGCCTTCCCTACCTCCCCGTAAGAATGATGCAGGGCTCCGGTCTTGTAAAATACTGGGGGATCAGCGAAGAGCAGAGAAAGACCATGGAAGGTGTTGACAACTTAAAATGCGCAGAGATCGAAAACCCGTTTGAGCCGGGCGAAAAGCTGTTAGCTGTTCCGGTTCCGAAGCTGGACTGCGCCATCATCCATGTTCAGCAGGCATCTCCTGATGGAACCTGCATTATCGAAGGCGATGAGTTCCATGATATCGACATTGCCATCGCTGCAAAGCGCACCATCGTAACCTGCGAGGAGATCGTAAGCGATGAGTATATCCGCCGCGATCCCACCAAGACAAGGATCTTCGGCGAGTGTGTAAACGCAGTTGTACGCGCACCCTACGGCGCATGGCCGTCCCAGTGCTACAACTACTACGACGATGATGATAAGGCACTGAAGGAGTACAACAAGGCCTCCATGTACTTAGACGAAGAGGACGCAAAGGCACAGCTCCAGAAGGCTGCCGACAAGGCTGCAAAGGCTGCCGCTGCCAAGCCGGAGGATGAGAAGTTAGCTGCTGCCGCTGAGGCTGCTGCCCAGGCTGCAAAGGACGCTGCCGACGGCACAAAGATCCCGGAGACCTTTAAGGATTACCTGCAGAAGTATGTATACGGCTGTAAGGATCAGGACGACCTTCTTAATGTTATCGGCGGTTCCCGTCTCATGGACCTTAAGAATGAGCCGCACCTTGGCTATTCTACCAGACACTAATTGAGGGGAGGAAAAAGAAAAATGGCTGATTATACAAAGTATACAAAACAGGAAATGCAGGCATATGCCATTGCAAAGAGCATTAAAGAAAATCAGATCGTTATCGTTGGCACAGGCCTTCCGCTCATTGGCGCTTCTCTTGCAAAGCGTGCGGTATGCCCCAGCTGCCATCCCATCGTAGAGAGCGGACTTATGGACTGTTCTCCGGTAGAGGTTCCGCGTTCTGTTGGCGATAACCGTTTCATGGCCCATTGTGCCGTTCAGTGGCCCAACGTCCGTTTCGTTGGCTTTGAGGCCAATGAGTGGCTCCATGACGAGGATCGTCTGATCGCCTTTATCGGCGGCGCACAGATCGACCCCTACGGAAACGTAAACTCCACATGTATCTTCGGAAAGGGTGACTATGTGAAGCCCCAGACCCGTTTCACAGGCTCCGGCGGTGCAAACGGAATCGCTACCTTCTGTAATACTGTGATCATGATGCAGCACCAGAAGAGAAGATTCATGGAGCATGTTGACTACATCACAAGCTGCGGCTGGATGGACGGCCCCGGAGGACGTGAGAGAGCAGGTCTTCCCGGAAACCGCGGTCCGCAGATGGTTGTTACAGACCTTGGTATCATGAAATTCGATGAAGAGACCAAGAGAATGTACCTGGCTTACTACTATCCATTCTCCAGCCCGGAAATGGTTCAGGAGAACACCGGCTTTGAGATCGATGTGACCAGAGCTGAGCTCATGGAGGGCCCGGATCCGGAGATCATCCGCCTGATCCGTGAGGAGATCGATCCCGGCCAGGCATTCATCAAGGTTCCGAAGGAAAATAAATAAGCAACAGTGAATGATGTCCCGGAAGGAGAGGGCGGCAGCGCCTTCTCCTCTGGAACACGATATATGAGGAGGAAGAAAAATGGGATATTTTTCCATGCCGAAATATTTCCAGGATATGCCCGTTGTTGGTAAGCCGTTAGTGAATGCCAACGCAGAAAACGAGGCAGAGCTTAAAGAGATCGAGAAGAATATCCATGACAAGGTAGAAGAGATCCTTGCCAAGGGTATCACCACAGAGGAAAAATTAAACGAGCGCGGCCAGCTTTCCGCCATGCAGCGTATCAACGCTCTGGTAGACGAGGGAACCTTCTGCCCGTTAAACAGCCTCTTTAACCCCAACGACAACAAGATGGGTTCCACCAACATCATCAACGGCCTTGGCCGCGTAAACGGCAAATGGGTCTATGTGATCGCATCCGATAACAAGAAAATGGCTGGAACCTGGGAGCCGGGCCAGGCTGAGAACCTGATCCGCTGCTCCGACGCTGCCAAGATGATGAACCTTCCGCTGATCTACTTATTAAACTGCGCGGGCGTTGACTTCCCGTTCCAGGATCAGGTATATCCCAACCGCCGCGGCGGCGGTACTCCGTTCTTCAGAAATGCTGAGTTAAACCAGTTAGGTATTCCGGTGATCGTAGGTATCTACGGAACGAACCCGGCTGGCGGCGGATACCACAGCATTTCCCCGACGATCCTGATCGCCCACAGCCAGGCCAACATGGCAGTCGGCGGAGCAGGCATCCTTTCCGGTATGAATCCCAAGGGGTATATCGATAAGGAAGCCGCTGATCAGATCGTGGCTGCCCAGATCGAGAATGCCAAGAACAAGGTTCCGGCTCCGGGCTCTGTTCCGGTCCACTATGACGAGACCGGCTTCTTCCGTGAGGTTTACGAGAACGATTACGGCGTGATCGAGGGAATCAAGAAATATATCAGCTACCTTCCGGCTTACAACTTAGAGTTCTTCCGGGTAGATGACCAGAAGGCTCCGCTGCTTCCGGCAGAGGACCTTTACAGCATCATCCCGTTAAACGGAAAGCGTCCGTATGATATTTACGACGTGATCGGCCGTCTCTTCGACGGTTCCCAGTTATACGAGTACAAGAAGGGCTATGGTCCGGAGATGGTGACCGGTCTTGCCAAGGTCAATGGTCTTTTAGTAGGCGTCATCGCCAACGTACAGGGACTTTTAATGAACTATCCGGAGTATAAGCAGAACTCCGTAGGCGTAGGCGGAAAGTTATACCGTCAGGGCCTGATCAAAATGAACGAGTTCGTGACCCTCTGTGCCCGTGACCGGATCCCGCTGATCTGGCTGCAGGATACCACAGGTATCGATGTAGGCGACGATGCAGAGAAGGCAGAGCTTCTGGGCCTTGGCCAGTCTCTGATCTACTCCATCGAGAACTCCGGTCTTCCGTCCTTAGAGGTTACGCTCCGTAAGGCCAGCGCTGCTGCCCACTATGTACTGGGCGGACCCCAGGGCAACAACACCAACGTTTACTCCATCGGTACCGCTGCCTGCGAATACTATGTAATGCCGGGCGAGACCGCTGCCAACGCAATGTACTCCAGAAAGCTTGTGAAGGCAAGCAAGGCTGGCGAGGATATGCAGCCCATCATCGACAAGATGAACGATATGATCCAGCTGTATCATGAAAAATCCCGTCCGGAATACTGTGCGAAGGTCGGCATGGTAGACGAGATCGTTGACATGACAGAGCTTCGTCCGTATATCCAGGCATTCACCGAGGCTGTTTACCAGAATCCGAAGAGCATCTGCCCGATGCACCAGATGGTAACACCCCGTGCGATCCGCGAGTGGAACGACGCGCATAAGGCCTGATCCTGACTGAAGGCGTGAATTCTGATCCAGACCGGGGGCTCCCCGGTCTGGATAATGTTGTATCAAAGGATATATGATTTTGGCTTGTCCTTTAGGGTGCCTTGTGCTATACTGGGACAGGAAAAAACAAAAAATTCATTGATACAGAAGAAAACCCGGAGGTTCGTATGAGTGCAGTTTATACACTGGGGATCGATGTGGGTTCCACAGCGTCCAAATGTATTATTTTAAAAGATGGCAAAGAGATCGTGGCAAAATCCCTGATCGATGTGGGGGCTGGTACCAGCGGCCCGCAGCGCGCCATCGACGCCGTGCTGGAGGCAGCCGGCATGACAAGAGACCAGATGGCCTACGTTCTGGCCACGGGCTATGGCCGCAATTCCTTAATGGGTCTTGCAGATAAGCAGATGAGTGAGCTTTCCTGCCATGCGCGGGGGGCTTCTTTCCTGTTCCCGGAGGCCCATACGGTCATCGATATCGGGGGCCAGGACGTAAAGGTTCTCCGGATCGAGAACGGGACCATGACCAACTTCCAGATGAATGACAAGTGTGCAGCCGGAACCGGCCGTTTCTTAGATGTTATGGCCAGGGTCCTGGAGGTGCGCGTGGAGGATCTGGGAGATCTGGGTGCCCAGTCGAAGAAGCATGTGGGCATCAGCTCCACATGTACCGTATTTGCAGAGAGCGAGGTCATCAGCCAGCTCTCCATGGGTACGGATAAATGCGATATCATCAACGGCATCCATCACTCCGTGGCTGGCCGTGTGGCTGGCCTTGCCCACCGGATCGGCGTGGTAAAGGACCTTGTGATGACCGGAGGTGTAGCTCAGAACAGAGGCGTTGTATCTGCGCTGGAAGAGGAGCTGGGGTGTCCGATCCTCACTTCTCCGCTGACCCAGTATAACGGCGCTTTGGGTGCCGCCCTGTTCGCATGGCAGGCAGCGACCCGCTAAACGGTAAGACAACGGGCCAGAGGGACATGAGCCATGTCTGTCTGGCTGCCGTCGTTTATACATTCAATGAGGAGGATGAATAATTATGGCTAAAAAGCAGGTTAGTCCCGGCGTTCTTGCCCTTCGTAAGGTTGTGGATGACGTTCACAAGGACGCGCGTGAGGCAAAAAAAAGAGGCGAGTTAGTGGGATGGTCTTCTTCCAAATTCCCGTGTGAGCTCGCAGCAGCATTTGACCTGAATGTTATGTATCCCGAGAACCAGGCCGCTGGTATCGCAGCAAACCGCTACGGCGAGATGATGTGCCAGGCAGCCGAGGATCTGGGCTATGACAACGATATCTGTGGATACGCACGTATCAGCCTTGCTTATGCGGCTGGCGTCCGCGTTGCCCGTAAATTTGATCCGGAGACCGGTGAGTATATCATCGATCCGTCCACTGGAAAGCCCTTAAAGGATGAGAACGGCAACGTGGTCATCGACGAGGCCACTGGAAAGCCGAAAAAGGATCCGAAGACCCAGACTCCGTACCTGGAGCTTGTAAATATCCTGGAGCTTGAAAAGCTGCCGGATGGACCGGACAAGAAGCGCCGCATCGAGGCCATCTCTCCCATCCGTCAGATGCAGATCCCGCAGCCGGATTTCGTTCTCTGCTGCAACAACATCTGTAACTGTATGACAAAATGGTATGAGAACATTGCCCGTATGTGCAACGTTCCGCTGATCATGATCGACATCCCGTACAATAACACCGTAGATGTTCATGACTCCAACGTGAAGTATGTCCGCGCCCAGTTCGATAAGGCCATCAAGCAGTTAGAAGAGCTGACAGGAAAGAAATTCGACGAGAAGAAATTTGAGAAGGCCTGTGAGAACGCAAACCATACTGCGAAGGCATGGTTAAAGGTTTGTGACTACTTACAGTACAAACCGGCTCCATACTCTGGATTTGACCTGTTCAACCATATGGCTGACGTTGTAACAGCCCGTGCAAGAGTTGAGGCCGCCGAGGCATTTGAGCTTTTAGCCTCCGACCTGGAAGAGACCATCAAGAAGGGCGAGACCACCACGCCGTTCCCGGAGAAATACCGTGTAATGTTCGAGGGTATCCCCTGCTGGCCCAAGCTTCCGGCACTGTTCAAACCGTTAAAGGAGCATGGCGTCAACGTAACAGCCGTTGTTTACGCTCCGGCCTTCGGTTTCGTTTACAACAATATGGACGAGATGGCACGCGCTTACTATAAGGCTCCCAACTCTGTCTGCATCGAGCAGGGCGTTGACTGGCGTGAGGGCATCTGCCGCGACAACAAGGTTGACGGCGTTCTGGTACACTACAATAGAAGCTGTAAGCCGTGGAGCGGCTATATGGCAGAGATGCAGCGCCGCTTTACAAAGGATCTCGGCGTTCCGACTGCCGGCTTCGACGGCGACCAGGCTGACCCGCGTAACTTCAACGCCGCCCAGTACGAGACCCGCGTTCAGGGCCTTGTGGAGGCCATGGAGGCAAACATGCAGGAAAAGGAGGCTAAATAGACCATGAGTATCAACGCATTATTAGATGAATTTAAGGTAAAAGCAGCTACTCCCAAGCAGCAGCTGGCTGAATATAAGGCTCAGGGTAAAAAGGTCATCGGCGTTCTGCCGTACTATGCTCCGGAGGAGCTTGTTTACGCAGCCGGTATGGTTCCCATGGGGATCTGGGGTTCCAATAACAAGACCATCAGCCGCGCAAAAGAATACTGTGCGACCTTCTACTGCACCATCGCCCAGCTGGCGCTGGAAATGCTCTTAGACGGGACCATGGATGACCTGGACGGCATCATCACCCCCACCATCTGCGATACGCTCCGTCCCATGAGCCAGAACTTCCGTGTATCCATGGGAGATAAGATGGCAGTTATCTTCTTAGCCCATCCCCAGAACCGCTTTGAGGATTTCGGCCTCCAGTTCTGCATCGACCAGTACAACCATGTAAAGGAAGAGCTGGAGAAGGTATGCGGCCATGAGATCACTGCCGACGCCATCAGGGATGCCATCAAGGTCTACAATAAGAGCCGTGCAGCCCGCCGCGCATTTGTAAAGCTGGCCAACGACCATTGTGATGTGATCACACCCACCAAGCGTTCTGCAGTATTAAAGGCATTCTACTTTATGGAGAAGCCGGCATACACAGAAATGCTGGAGGAATTAAATAAAGAGCTGGAGGCTCTTCCGGTATGCGACTGGAAGGGAACCAAGGTGGTCACCTCCGGTATCATCTGCGATAATCCGAAGCTTCTGGCTGCATTTGAAGAGAACAATGTTGCCATCGCTGCCGATGACGTTGCCCATGAGAGCCGTTCCTTCAACACAGATGTTCCGGAGGATGAGGAATGTCCGATGATGGCTCTGGCAAAACAGTTTGCCAACATCGACCATGACGTTCTTCTTTACGATCCCCAGTCTGAGAAGAACCGCCGCGGCGAGTTCGTTGCCGATCTTGTTAAGAAGAGCGGCGCTCAGGGCCTTGTACTGTTCATGCAGCAGTTCTGCGATCCGGAGGAGATGGAGTATCCGTACTTAAAGAAAGCCCTGGACGATGCAAAGATCCCGCACATCAAACTGGGCATCGACCAGCAGATGCGCGACTTCGGCCAGGCCCAGACTGCGATCCAGGCCTTTGCAGATGTGCTTGAGATGAGCAAATAATAAAAAATGATTTCCGGTCCGCCGACCGGTTTGTGTCGTAACGGTGCTGTAACAATATGAAAGGTTCCGGCAGAGATGGCAAAGGCTGTTTCTGCCGGGGCCTTTTTTGCTTTACGGATCGCAGGTTTTCTGATAAGATAGTCCAAGAAGAAAGAAAAGGGGAGGAGATTATGTTTCTGACAGGTACGAAAAAGATGCTGGGAGACCGGATCTTTTTACAGAAGGCCGTACGCATCGCCCTTCCAGTGGCCATGCAGGGAATGCTGAATACGATCGTAAACCTGGTGGATACCATGATGATCGGGACGCTGGGAGAAACGACCATCGCGGCGGTGGGCCTGGCAAATAAGGTGTTTTTTGTATTTTCACTCCTTGTATTCGGGATCGTCAGCGGGAGCGGAGTCCTGGCGGCCCAGTACTGGGGCAATAATGATGTGAAAAACATAAGAAAGGTGCTGGGACTGGCACTTATGCTGGCACTGGCTGGCGCAGCGGCCTTTATGATCCCGGCCATGGTGTGCCCGGAGCTGGTGATGCGGATCTTCACGGTCAGCCCGGAGACCATACGCATCGGCAGCGCATATCTGGTGGTGGCAGCCATATCCTATCCGTTTACGGCTTTCACCAACGTTTATGTGGCCATGCTCCGGGCCGTGGGCCAGGTGAAGCTTCCAGTGTTCACAAGCTGCCTGGCGATCATCGTGAATATCGTTTTGAATTTTCTGCTGATCTTTCCGGCGCGCACCGTCACAGCCGCAGGACAGGAAATCTTCATTTACGGCGCAGGTCTCGGAGTTGTGGGTGCAGCCCTGGCAACGCTGATCGCCAGGATCGTGGAAGCGGCGGTGCTGGTCCTTGTGGTTTATATACGGAAATTCCCCATTGCCTGCCGTATCCGGGAGATGTTCGGGTATACAAAGGCGTTTATCCGCCAGTTTGTCAGCACCTGCGCCCCGGTCATTGCCAATGAGTTCATGTGGGGGCTGGGCGTGACCATGTATTCCCTGGCCTATGGACGGATGGGCGATAACGCAGTGGCGGCCGTCACCATCGCCATGACGATCCAGGATATCGTATTCGTTCTGTTCCAGGGACTGAGCGCCGCCACAGCGGTGATCCTGGGGAACGAGATGGGAGCCGGCCATCTGGAACGGGCAGAGGAGTATGCGACCAATTTCTTTCGGCTGCTGTTCCTTCTGTCGGCGGCCGGAATGGTGATCGTGCTGATGATCCGGGGACCGATCCTGTCCATTTACCAGATCTCTCCGGAGGTGAAGGAGGACGCGGCCAGATGTCTCCTTACATTCGCCCTGTTCCTGCCGGCAAAGATGTACAATCTGATCTGTATCGTAGGCGTTTTGCGGAGCGGCGGCGATACAAAGATGTGCCTGTTCCTGGATACCAGCGGCGTCTGGTGCATTGGGATCCCCCTGGCGTTTCTGGGCGGGCTTGTGTTCCATTTCCCGATCTATGTGGTCTACGGCATGGTCATGCTGGAGGAGGTCTATAAGTCGGCGCTGGGATACTGGAGATACCGTCAGAAGAAGTGGCTGAGGAATCTGGCGGCGGAGATTTAAATAAGAAAAGAAAGAGGGAGTGTTTCCTGGGCATCAGAACCGATGACCGGAAGCGCTCCCTTCTGGATTTATAAGGACTCAGGCCCTGGAACTGAACAGGGGAGAGTATCCGATGTCCCTGGAAAGATCAGCAGCAAATTTCTGCACATATTCCAGCTGGACCTTTAAAAGCTCTTCGCTGTTTAAGCGGATCGTGGGGGCGATGATGCCGATGGATCCGGCCAGCTCACCCTCTGAGTTGAAGACAGGGGCTCCGATGCCCACGGCGTCGTTGACGTATTCTCCGTAGGTGATGGCGTAACCGGACTGACGGATCCTTTTTAATTCGTCACGGAGATCGCCGGCATCCACCCGGGGGAAGGCGTGATCGTGTTCAATGATTTTTTTCACATATTCCTCAATAAAGGAGGGAGACTGGTAGGCCAGGAGCACCTTGCGGATGGCTCCGCAGTGGAGATACATCTCATAGCCAAATTCCTCCACCACCTTTATGTGGTTGGGACCGTCCACCTTTTCGATCACAAGACCCTTGTTGCCTACGGGGATCACCAGATAAGAATCCTCCTCGGTCCTGGCAGAAAGAGCGGACAGGAGAGGATGGGCGGCATCCTGTAAACGGATCCCGCTGGCAGCGGCTTTTCCCAGGGGGATCAGCGCAGGCCCCAGACGGTATGTATGTGACCGCTCGTCGCGGATCACATATTTTTTTTCACAGAAGGTCTGGAGGATCCGGTGCACAGTGCTGGGAGGCAGATCGATGGCCTCCGCCAGTTCCGCAATGGAATAGCTGCGGTTCCTTTCCTTCAGTACCTCCAGGATCTCAATGGAGCGTAGAAGGCTCTGGATCATTTTCCGGCACCGTCCGTATCTTCTTCCACAGTGGCTGATTCTGCCGGAACCGGAGAAGCGGCTTCCTTTACGGCCTCAGCGGGTTCTTCCTGGGGAGCAGTTTCGGGGGCCGGTTCTGCGTCTTTCGGTCCCTCAGCGTTTTTTTCTTCCCCGGCCTTGCACTTTCCGGGTTCCAGCGTAATATACGTGCGCTCTTTGGCGGCGTCACAGGAAGAAGTTCCCTTTCCTGTTTCCCCAGAGGACGTTTCCTCGTCTTCGTAATCATGGAAATCTTTGTCCAGCTCATCATTGAAAGATTTATACTTCAAATAATAGGAAATACCTGCGGCAGCTGCACCGATGGCAGCCCCAAGAGCGATGAGCAGACCTGTTTTTTTCTTGGACATAGTTCATTCTCCTTTCAACCGGCATGAACGTAAACCGATATAGATTAATAATAAGCCATATTCCAGGAAAAAGGAAGGGATATTTGTAAAGAAAATGAAAAAATCCCAAAAAAATTCCATAAAATTAGCACTCGACCCTTGACAGTGCTAATAATGCGTGCTATAACATTACTTGTGAAAAGGAACAGAGATTTTGAAATGTTCTGGAATTTCAACCAATAGAAAAACATAAAGACAGAAATGGCAAGGAGGAGTCAGTAATGAAATTAGTACCATTATTTGACAGGGTTGTTTTAAAACAGTTAGTTGCAGAAGAAACGACAAAGTCCGGTATCGTGCTTCCGGGTCAGGCAAAAGAGAAACCGCAGCAGGCAGAAGTCATTGCCGTTGGACCGGGCGGAGTTGTGGACGGCAAGGAAGTTACCATGCAGGTAAAGGTTGGAGACCAGGTAATCTTCTCTAAGTACTCCGGAACTGAGGTTAAGACGGACGACGCAGAATACATCATCGTAAAACAGAACGATATTCTTGCTGTTATTGAATAAGCAGCGGCGGGAGACCGTAAGGCTGCGGCTGCTCCGGTCTGGCCGGAGCGTATATAAATTTGGAGGTAATTGAATCATGGCTAAGGAAATTAAATATGGCGTAGATGCCAGAAAAGCTCTGGAAGCTGGCGTAAATAAACTTGCTGATACCGTCCGCGTGACATTAGGGCCCAAAGGAAGAAACGTGGTCCTGGATAAATCCTTCGGAACACCGCTGATCACCAACGACGGCGTGACCATCGCAAAAGAGATCGAGCTGGAAGACGCTTTTGAAAACATGGGCGCACAGATCTTAAAAGAAGTTGCCACAAAGACAAACGACGTTGCCGGTGACGGTACTACCACCGCAACCGTTCTGGCCCAGGCAATGATCAATGAGGGAATGAAGAACCTGGCAGCAGGCGCAAACCCCATTATCTTAAGAAAAGGAATGAAGAAGGCCACCGACGAGGCTGTAAAGGCCATCGCTGAGATGAGCCAGCCCATCAGCGGCAAGGCACAGATCGCAAGGGTCGCAGCAATCTCCGCTTCCAGCGATGAAGTAGGCGAGATGGTTGCAGACGCCATGGAAAAAGTGACCGGAGACGGCGTGATCACCATCGAAGAGTCCAAGACCATGAAGACCGAGCTGGATCTGGTAGAAGGAATGCAGTTTGACAGAGGCTATATTTCCGCATATATGTGCACAGATATGGAGAAAATGGAAGCCGTTCTGGATGATCCCTACATCCTGATCACAGACAAGAAGATCTCCAACATCAACGATATCCTTCCGTTACTGGAGCAGATCGTGAAGACTGGCGCAAAGCTTCTGATCATTGCTGAGGATATCGAGGGCGAGGCTCTTACGACCTTGATCGTAAATAAATTAAGAGGAACCTTCAGCGTAGTGGGTGTAAAGGCACCGGGCTACGGCGACAGAAGAAAAGAAATGTTAAAGGATATCGCGATCCTCACAGGCGGCACTGTGATCTCCGAGGAGCTGGGTCTTGACCTTAAGGATGCGACCATGGAAGAGCTGGGCCGTGCGAAATCCGTTAAAGTACAGAAAGAGAACACCATCATCGTTGACGGCCTTGGCGATAAGGAAGAGATCGCCAACCGCATCGGCCAGATCAAGGGTCAGATCGAGGAGACAAAGTCTGACTTTGACAGAGAAAAGCTTCAGGAGAGACTTGCAAAGCTTTCCGGCGGCGTAGCAGTGATCCGTGTGGGCGCTGCCACAGAGACAGAAATGAAGGAAGCAAAGCTCCGTATGGAAGATGCCCTGGCAGCTACAAAGGCAGCCGTTGAAGAGGGCATCATCGCAGGCGGCGGATCTGCCTACGTTCATGCAGCAGAGAAAGTGGCTGCTGTGGTAAGCGGTCTGGAAGGTGATGAGAAGACTGGCGGAAACATCATCTTAAAGGCACTGGAGGCTCCCTTATACCATATCGTTGCCAATGCAGGCCTGGAGGGCTCCGTGATCGTCAACAAGGTAAAAGAGATGGCCACAGGCATGGGCTTTGACGCATACAAAGAAGAGTATGTTGATATGGTAGAAGCAGGGATCCTGGATCCTGCAAAGGTTACAAGAAGCGCATTACAGAACGCTACCAGCGTAGCTTCCACGCTCCTTACGACCGAATCCGTAGTAGCGAACATTAAGGAAGAAACTCCCGCCATGCCCGCCGGCGCCGGCGGAATGGGCGGAATGATGTAGTCCGCGTAAAGCATTGCAAAAAAGGCTGCAGAAACCGGCTCTGGCAAGCTTGCTTGCCAGAGGAGGCTTCGGCGGCCTTTTTTATGAGGCGCACGCCTCTATGAGCAATTTGACAGTCAGTGTCTGATCGGGAAACCAGTTCCACAGCCCAGTCAAATTGCGAATAGCAATGCTTTATCCGCCGGTACTGTTCCGGATTCCATCCTGGCAAGCCTGCTTGCCAGAGGAGGCTTCGGCGGCCTTTTTTATGAGGCGCACGCCTGGCCCTCACCCCTTTTCCATGGCCAGCCTGCTGTTCTGATACTCCCCGGACCAGGTCACGTCCCTGGCGCACCATTCCGGCGGCGTAAAGGCCACGGCGTCCTCCTCCGAGGCAAATTCCACTTCCGCCAGTATGAGGCCCTGGTATGCCCCCTCAAACACATCCAGCTCAAAGGTCAGATCCGGCCGTCCCTCCACCGGGAGCAGGTACCGCTTTTTCGTAAGGACCTGTCCGTCGGCCTTCTTTAAAAGATGCAGATAGGCCTTTTCATCCAGCGGCAGGTTATACTCCTCCCGGGCCATCAGTCCCCTGGACTTATAGGTCAGATAAAAGGAATCATTCTCCCGCCGGACCCGCACCACAGGCTCCGTGCAGAGATAAGCCTGCTCGATCATGCGGAACGGCCGGGCCTCATAGCCTTCGGGCGGGACTGTCACAAGAAATTTACGTTCGATCTCCATAGGGCTGTCTCCTTTCCATTGGATGCCGGGAACAGGGAACGCCTGCGCCGGCACCTTCCCGCCTATTATAACACAGGATATGGCGCTGGCCCTAGGATAAGTTTTCTGTAATATAAGAAAAATGTAATAACATTCAGGGCAGAAAGATGATATAATCAAATTACAGGGAAAATAATTTTTACGAAATAAAGAAAAACGGAGGAAATGCTTATGTGGACAAGGGCAGAGCTGAAAGAAAGAGCCAAGGCGTGTCTGCGGAAATATTACTGGGCGGCCTTTGCGGTGAGTCTGGTATTCTCTCTGATCAGCGGCATCGGAAGCCCGGCTACCCAGCCGGCAGACAGCGGGTACGAAGACGATTACTATGAGGACTACGGCTTTGTGGAGGGCCTGGGAGACGATCTTCCGGCAGTGGTAGGAAAGATCCCTGCTGTGATCGAGAATGTCCCGGTGGGACCGGGAGTGGTCCAGACCGGCCGGATGATATACGGAGTGATGGCAGGAGTCATGATCGTATTACTGATCCTGGCCCTGGTCCTGGGGATCTTTGTGACCCCGGTCATCGCGGTTGGTCATAACCGGTACTATATGGAAAGCCGTTTAAAGGGCCAGACGGCGGGCTTTGGAAAGCTTTTATGGGGCTTTTCCCGCCATTACCTGAATATCGTGCTGACCATGTTCCTGCGGGATCTGATCATTGTCGGCGGAACGTTTTTATGCGTGCTACCGGGACTCTATTTTGCCTACTGTTACTACATGGTGCCTTATATCCTGGCGGAAAACCCGGAAATGAAGCCCATGGAGGCCCTGCGGCTTTCCAAGCAGATGATGGAGGGCCATAAAATGAACACATGGCTGCTGGAAATGTCCTTTTTCGGATGGATGTTCCTGGGAGCCATGGCCTGCGGCGTGGGAACCTTCTTCGTGCTCCCGTATTACTACGCCACCTTTGCGGAGCTGTACACAGTGCTCCGGGCGCCTTACGGCGGGGAGTTAAACGGCTTCGGATATCCGGAGGTGGTACCCACAGGCAGCTTTGGCGGAACGTATGTAAACCAGGCAGACAGCGCCGGAAACGGCCAGTACGGCGGTTACGGCCAGACACAGGGAGGTGCAGACTATGTCGATCATCCACAAGGGAGGTATGGATCCGGCGGAATTTGCGGGCAGGACCATGTACCGTGTAATGGAAACGAAGCAGATGCAGAAGGAAGCAGAGTATTCGGTGGAGGACAGAGTGAAGGAGCGTCCGGCTGGACCGAAGCTTCGGGACAGGGTGCGGAGCATCCTGCAGAAGATCAGAGGGACGAGAGCATAAAGCGGTCCGAGGGCGGCCCGGGACGGGGCTACTACTTAAACGGCGTGTTCCATCCCTACTCAGAGGAGGAAGATAACTAATGGCAAAGGTTTATGCATTCCTGGCAGATGGAATGGAGGAAGTGGAATGCCTGGGCGTGTGCGACGTACTGGCCCGGGCCGGCGTGGAGGTAAAGCTGGTGTCTGTCATGGGAAGACGCCAGGTGACCGGTTCCCATGGGTTCACGGTCACAGCCGACGCGCTGTTTGAAGAGATCACCGACGATGCCGACGTGCTGTTCCTGCCCGGCGGACTTCCGGGGGCGGACCATCTGCGGGACCATGAGGGCTTGGCGGACATGCTGAAGGCCCACGGGGCAGCTGGGAAACGTCTGGCAGCCATCTGCGCGGCTCCAGGCGTCCTGGGAGGCCTGGGACTTTTAAAAGGGCGCAGGGCCACCTGCTTTCCCGGATTTGAGGAGAAGCTTGCCGGAGCTGTCTGCACCGGGGAGGGCGTTGTCACCGACGGCCCCGTGACCACCGGAAAGGGCATGGGCTGGTCCCTGGACCTGGGGCTTGAGCTGGTGCGCCTCCTTATAGACGGAGAAACAGCGGAAGCCTTAAAAAAGAAGATCCAGTATGACCGTGTTTAGGGCGCTTTTTTAAAAAATAATACTAGTATTTCTAAAAACAGTATGATATAATGCTAAATTGAAGTGTAACGCCCAGAGTGACGGCGTTTCGATATTGGACGGATATGGAAGCCATGTCCGGTACAGATATATTTAAGGAGGAACCCATACAATGAGTTTACAGGTAGAAAAGTTGGAGAAGAATACGGCGAAGCTTACCATCGAAGTGCCGGCAGAAAAATTTGACGCAGCTGTGAAGAATGCTTACAATAAGAGCAAAAGTAGATTCAATATCCCGGGCTTCAGAAAAGGCAAAGCTCCCTTTGAAATGATCAAAAAGATGTACGGAGCAGGCGTATTCTTTGAAGATGCGGCCAACGAAGTGATCGACGAGAGCTATCCGGACGCTGCAAAGGAGAGCGGACTTGTGATCGTTTCCCGCCCCACTGTGGACGTTACCCAGATCGAAGAGGGGAAGGATTTCATCTACACAGCCGTTGTGGCTGTAAAGCCGGAAGTGACCCTGGGCCAGTACAAGGGCGTAGAGGTACAGAAGGTGAAGGCAGATGTGACAGACGCAGATATCGACGCAGAGATCAGCAGCGTGAGAAATAAAAACTCCCGTCTGGTGACCGTTGAGGACAGAGCTGTTGAGAACGGCGATCTGGTGACCATCGATTTCGACGGCTATGTGGACGGAAAGAGATTCGACGGCGGAAAGGGCGACGATTATCCTCTGACCATCGGCTCCCACACCTTCATCGATACCTTCGAGGAGCAGCTGATCGGTAAGAACATCGGCGAGGAGTGCGACGTAAACGTGACCTTCCCGGCTGAGTACCATGTAGAGGACTTAAAGAACAAACCGGCTGTATTCAAGGTAAAGGTAAAAGAGATCCAGAAGAGAGAGCTTCCGGAGGTGAACGATGAGTTTGCCAGCGAAGTATCCGACTTCGATACACTGGAAGAGTACAAGAACGATTTAAGAGTAAAACTCCAGGATGAGAAACAGAAGGCCGCTGACACAGAGATCGAGAACCGTGTTGTGGATAAGGTGGTTGAGAACGCTTCCATGGAGATCGCTGACCAGATGGTTGACGAGGAAGTCAACGGTATGTTAAACGACTATGTGCGCAGACTGGAAAGCCAGGGCATCTCCTTCAAGCAGTATGCAGAGATCACAGGCATGACTGCAGAAAAGATCGGCGAGCAGATGAAGCCCCAGGCTTTAAAGCGGATCCAGACCAGACTGGTCCTGGAGGCTGTTGTAAAGGCTGAGAACATCACTGCCAGCGATGAGGATGTGGACGCACAGTTCGACAAGATGGCTGAAGCCTACAAGATGGAAAAGGACCAGATCAAGGGTATGTTCGGCGAAGAGCAGATCGCCCAGATGAAGGAAGACCTGGCTGTACAGAACGCCATCACCTTCCTTGTAAAAGAGGCAGCTCTGATCGAATAGTCAGAGGTTTCAGTTTTAGAATACGCAGGAGAAACGGGGGTTGCTGCAGCTATGCTGTGACAATCCCCTGTCAAATGTTATGAGCAGGAGGAGAGAATATGAGCTTAGTACCTTACGTACTGGAATCCACCAGCAGAGGCGAGCGTTCCTATGACATTTATTCCAGACTTTTAAAAGACAGGATCATCTTCCTGGGAGAAGAGGTCAATGACGTGACCGCCAGCCTTGTGGTGGCACAGCTTCTGTTCCTGGAGTCTGAAGACCCCAATAAGGATATCAATCTGTACATCAACAGCCCCGGCGGCTCCGTTACAGCCGGTATGGCGATCTACGATACGATGAATTATATCAAATGCGACGTATGCACCACCTGTATCGGAATGGCAGCCAGCATGGGCGCATTCCTGCTTTCCGGCGGCGCCAAAGGAAAGAGGTTCGCTCTCCCCAATGCTGAGATCATGATCCACCAGCCCTCCGGCGGAGCCCAGGGCCAGGCCACAGAGATCAACATCGCGGCTGAGCATATTTTAAAGACCAGAAAGAAATTAAACGAGATCCTGGCTGCCAATACAGGCAAGCCTCTGGAGACCATCGAAAGAGATACAGAGAGGGATAATTACATGTCCGCCCAGGAGGCCATGGAATACGGTCTCATTGACCGCGTGATCACTGGACATTAATATGGAAATTTTTAGAATTGAGGTGTGAACATGCCAGTAAGACCTGAAGACAAGATCCGTTGTTCCTTCTGCGGAAAAAGCCAGGAGCAGGTCAGAAAGATGATCGCAGGCACTGGAAATAATGTATTTATCTGTGATGAATGTATTGAGCTGTGCAGCGAGATCCTGGAAGAGGAGCTGGGTCCCGAAGGGGAGGAAGCGCCGGATTTCGCAGGCATCAATCTGTTAAAGCCCAAGGAGATCAAGGAGTTCCTGGACCAGTACGTGGTGGGACAGGAGGAGGCCAAAAAGGTCCTGTCTGTGTCTGTATACAACCACTATAAGAGGATCACCTCCCAGAGGGAATCCGACATCGAGCTCCAGAAGAGCAATATCCTGATGCTGGGCCCCACAGGCTCTGGAAAGACCTACCTGGCCCAGACCCTGGCAAAGCTTTTAAATGTTCCCTTTGCCATCGCCGATGCCACCACCCTCACGGAGGCGGGATACGTGGGCGAGGATGTGGAGAACATCCTGTTAAAGCTGATCCAGGCGGCGGACAACGACGTGAGCCGGGCGGAGTACGGGATCGTGTATATCGATGAGATCGATAAGATCACCAAAAAGAGCGAGAATGTCTCCATTACCAGGGACGTTTCCGGCGAAGGCGTACAGCAGGCCCTCCTTAAGATCCTGGAGGGCACCGTTGCCAACGTTCCTCCCCAGGGCGGAAGAAAGCATCCCCAGCAGGAGCTGATCCCCATTGACACCACCAATATCCTGTTCATCTGCGGTGGGGCCTTTGACGGCCTGGAGCGGATCGTGGAATCCAGGATGGAGGCCAGCACCATCGGCTTTGGCGCCAAGATCGCCGACCGGAAGCACATGGATGTGGGGGCCCTGTTAAAGCAGGCCATGCCCCAGGATCTGACCAAATTCGGCCTGATCCCGGAATTTGTGGGCCGTGTGCCGGTGATGGTATCCCTGGATCTTCTGGACGAGGACGCCCTGGTGAAGATCCTGACAGAGCCGAAAAACGCCATTACCAAGCAGTATCAGAAGCTGTTTGAGCTGGATGACGTGAAGCTGGAGTTTACCCCCGAGGCGGTCCATTCCATCGCCCATATGGCAGTGGAGAGAAAGACCGGGGCCAGGGGACTGCGTTCCATCATGGAAAACGTCATGATGGATATGATGTATGAGATCCCGTCGGATTCCAATGTGGGGATCTGTACGGTGACCAGCGACGCAGTGGAAGGAAAGGGAAAGCCGGAGATCGTATACCGGGATCTGACGGTTCCCAGAAAGAACCTTTTAGGCAGATCAAAGAAAGACAGTAAGGGCGAGATCGCCTGATAGAGACGGGCTGCTGCAAAGCGAACAGGTTTTACAGCGGCCCATTTTTTCTATATATACAAAAGGAGAATGTTCATGGATGAAAAATTGATGACACTGCCGGTCATTGCGCTCAGAGGGCTGACAGTGCTTCCTGAGATGATCCAGCATTTTGATATCAGCCGGGACAAGTCCATCAGCGCCGTGGAGCACGCCATGGTGGGAGAGCAGAAGGTGTTCCTGGTGACCCAGCGCCAGATCGAGGAGGAGGATCCCGATGCCTCCGGCCTGTTCCAGATCGGTACCATCGCCAGGATCAAGCAGCTGGTGAAGATCCCCGGCGGCCTGGTCCGGGTCATGGTGGAGGGCCTGGAAAGGGCAGAGCTTATCAATCTGCTCCAGGATGATCCGTATCTGGAGGCCGAGGTGGCAGAAGCGCCTCTGATGGAAGAAAACCTGAGCGATACTGTAAAGGAGGCCATGGCCCGCATCGTCAAGGAGAAGCTGGAAGAGTTTGGAAACGGCAATCCCAAGACGGTCAAGGACTTCATGGGCGGGCTTATGGCCATTACGGATCTGAACGAGCTGCTGATCCAGACGGCCGGTCAGTTCCCCTGGGAGTATACGGTGAAGCAGGAGCTTTTGGAGTGCGGTTATGTGAGCCATCTGTATGACCGGGTGGTCTATTATCTGATGCGGGAGATCGAGATCTTAAAGATCAAGCGGGATTATCAGGGAAAGGTAAAGGCCAGCATTGACAAAAACCAGAGAGACTATATTTTAAGGGAAGAGCTTAAAGTGATCCAGGAGGAGCTGGGGGAGGAGTATACCGGCTCCGACGCAGACAGCTTCCTGGAGCAGCTGGAGAAGCTCAACGCAGATAAGGAGACGAAGGAAAAGATCCGCAAGGAGATCATGCGGTTCAAGGCGATGCCCGGCGGAAGCCAGGAGGCCAACGTGCTGCGGACCTACATCGAAACAGTGCTGGAGCTTCCCTGGAAAAAGACGTCCCGGGACAACCAGGATATCCGCCATGCGGAAAAGATCCTGGAGGAGGACCATTACGGACTGGAAAAGGTCAAGGAGCGGGTGCTGGAGTATCTGGCAGTCCGGGTCCTGACCAAAAAGGGGACCAGCCCCATCCTCTGCCTGGTGGGCCCGCCGGGAACGGGAAAGACCTCCATCGCCCGGTCAGTGGCCAGGGCTTTAAATAAGAAATACGTCCGCATCAGCCTGGGCGGCGTCCATGACGAGGCGGAGATCCGCGGTCACAGGAAGACGTATGTGGGCTCCATGCCGGGCCGGATCGCCGAGGCCATGCGCCAGGCGGGCGTGGCCAATCCGCTGATGCTTCTGGACGAGATCGATAAGGTATCCGGCGATTACAAGGGAGATGTGGCGTCGGCGCTCCTGGAGGTCCTGGACGGAGAGCAGAACGTGAAGTTCAGGGATCACTATGTGGAGATCCCCCTGGATCTTTCCGGCGTTCTCTTTATCGCCACAGCCAACACCACCCAGACCATCCCCGGCCCTCTTCTGGACCGTATGGAGGTGATCGAGGTATCCAGCTATACGGAAAATGAAAAGTTCCATATTGCCAGGAACTACCTGGTGACCAAGCAGCTGGAGCGGAACGGACTGGATAAAGGAAAGCTCACCATCAGCGATAAGGCCCTGGAAAAGATCATCCACAACTATACCAGAGAGGCCGGCGTCCGGAATCTGGAGCGGCGGATCGGGGAGATCTGCCGGAAGGCGGCCAGGGAATTCCTGGAGAGAGATAAGACCTCTGTACGGGTGACCGAGGCCAACCTGGAAAAATACCTGGGCAAGGAAAAGATCACCTTTGAGGACGCCAACCAGGAGGACCAGGTGGGCATTGTCCGCGGCCTGGCCTGGACCAGCGTAGGGGGAGATACCTTGCAGATCGAGGTCAACGTGATGCCTGGAGACGGAAAGCTCCAGATGACGGGACAGATGGGCGATGTGATGAAGGAATCGGCCCAGATCGCCCTGACCTATGTGCGCTCTGTCAGCGAAAAATATGAGATCCCCAGGGATTATTTTGAGACCCATGACATGCATCTGCATATTCCGGAGGGAGCTGTTCCCAAGGACGGCCCATCCGCCGGCATCACCATGGCCACGGCCATGCTGTCGGCGGTGACCGGAACAAAGGTCCATGCCAGGGTGGCCATGACCGGAGAGATCACCTTAAGAGGACGGGTGCTCCCCATCGGCGGCTTAAAGGAAAAGACACTGGCGGCCAGGATGGCCCATATGGAAAAGGTCCTGGTGCCGGCGGGCAACCAGCCGGATATGGCAGAGATCTCCAAAGAGATCACAAAAGGCCTTTCCATTGTCTATGTCAAGACCATGGAGGACGTGATCCGGGAGGCGTTCGTTTAAGATCGGAGGACAACATGATCATAAGAAATGTAGAACTGGAAACCGTCTGCGGCGTGACCAGCAGGCTGCCGGAAAATATCCTGCCGGAGTTTGCCTTTGCAGGAAAGTCCAATGTGGGAAAATCCTCGCTGATCAACGCGCTGATGAACCGGAAGGCCCTGGCCAGGACCTCGGCCCAGCCGGGAAAGACCCAGACCATCAATTTTTATAATATAAACAAAGAGCTGTATTATGTGGACCTGCCGGGATACGGCTATGCAAAGGTGTCCCAGACGGAAAAGGAAAAATGGGGGAAGATGATCGAAAACTATCTCCATAAGTCCAAAATGCTGAAATGCGTGTTCCTTCTGGTGGACATCCGCCATGAGCCGTCGGCCAATGACAGGACCATGTATGAGTGGGTGGTCTACAACGGCTTCCGTCCGGTGATCATCGCCACAAAGCTGGATAAGATCAACCGGAGCCAGATCCAGAAACAGGTGAAGCTCATAAGGAACGGCCTGGGAATGGAAAAGGACGACGTGATCATCCCGTTTTCCGCTGCCAGCAAGCAGGGGAGGGAAGAGATCTGGGCGCTGATCGAGAAGATGGCCGCCGGAGAAGAAAAAGAACAGGAGGAAGGCTCTGGGGAAAACGAGCAGGCCTGATCCGGGAAAAAGAACGGGGGAGCCCATATCGCCATGACATGGGCTCCCCCGGAGCCTTTATACGCCGCTTTTTTGTTTTATGGCCTGCTGGTATGCATCCATCACTGCCAGTCCAAGGGTGACCACGGCAGTGGGGACGGTGACCAGAAGAAAAAATTTCCGGCGGATCCGCCGGATCCGTCTGGAAAGATCAGACCGCTGTCTTTTCATGAAATCCTCCTATTCTGACCGCATTAACGACCGCATGACAAAGGAATAGATCTCCTGGCTCCGCTCCTTCCAGTGGCCGCACATGATCTCGGCCTGGTCCTTATCGGGAACGGATACGTCCAGGCTGATGAGCGCGGCTTTTCCCTCCCGCACCTCGCAGTGGACGATGTAATCCTGGTTTGTTGACTTATAGAAATCAGAGATGACGCCCACCTCGCTGCGGAGACGGAATTTATGTTCCTTTAAATAACCGTCAATGTCGGAGACAATGGCAGGAGAGATATTGGATCCGAAGAAGGAAAGGGTATCCTCCCCTTCCCTGGTGATCTCGTAGCGGGAGGAGTTGTGGATGGACTCCATTTTCAGAAGCCCGGCTTCCCGCAGCTCATTTAAGGCCTGCTGCAAAGTAAAGTAGGTGGTGTATTCATGGTCCAGGAAAAAATCCGTGAGCTGGGAATTGGTCAGCGGGAAGTTGACGTGGGCCAGCATATAGAGGATCATGAGCTTATAAAGGGTGATCGGATCCGATAACATAGGCTTACTCCTTTGAATCAATAGGGAACTATTCTTATTTTACAGGTTTCTCCCGGGGGATTCAAGTCCTTTTTCTTTTTTTGGGAGACAGCCTGGCGGCGGAGGGCCGGACCTTCCGGGCAGACGCCCGAATTTCGTCGAAAATGGTAGTGTATTTACCAGTAAAGTGTGATATGATAAACTGAAACGATTATGGCGGCCGGGCCTTCGGGACGGCTGCTGATTATGAAAATCCAGGGTGAAATATTATGAGAGAACGGATCAACCGCCTCGCGCGAGGGATTGTGGATGCGGAGCTGCCGAAGCTGTTTCTTTCTCCGGTGAAGGTGGAGGAAACGCTGGGCAGCGATACCATATATAAACGAGAGCTGTACCTTTCCAGTGAAAATAATCTTTCTATCAAGGGGCTGGCATACTCCACCCATTCCAGGGTGAGGATCGCCTCCCGGTCCTTCGGCGGACTGAGAAACCATATTGTGTACGAGGTGGATACCTCCTGGTGCGAAAACGGGGATGTGATCCGCGGCACCATCAATCTGGTGACCAACGGCGGAGAGCTGGAGGTCCCCTTCCTTTTTTGTGTGGAAACCACAGCGTCCATCCGGGTCCTTTCCACCCTGCATACGGTGGAGGATTTTGTGGATCTGGCCCAGAAGGATATGGATCTGGCTCTGCGGCTCATGGAATATAAGGATTTTACGGACGCGCCCTTCCTCCAGGACCTGCGGGTACGGGCAGTCTTTGACGGGATCCGGGGCCATGGAAACCGGCAGAACGCCCTGGAGGAGTTTTTCCTGGGGCTGGGAGTGAAGGAGCCGGTGGAGCTGACTCTTTCAGCCGCATCCAAAACGTATGATAATCCGAAAAAACAGGTGAGCGACCGGATCGTCCTCCAGAAAAATGGCTGGGGCTATGTATATATGGAGGTGAAGGCTGACGGGGATTTCATTGAGCTTTCCCAGAAGACCGTGACCCAGGCAGACTTTACGGACGGCCGCTTTGACCTGGCTTTTAAGATCCATCCGGAGCGGCTGCACAGGGGAAAGAACCTGGGGGCCATCCGGTTTTTGACGGTCCACGGAGAAACGGCGGTCCAGATCACGGCCACAGCTGGAAATGAGCCGGGAGCGGCAGCCAGGGACCGGGAGATCACCCGGTCCAGCATAGCCCGGTATCTGACGCTCCGGGAGGAGTATGAAAGCGGGAAAAATGATCCGGCAAAGGTTTTAACGAAGCTCCAAAGGGAGCTGGATGCCATCCGCGGGGCCTGCGGCAGCTCTCTGCTCCACTCCCTGTTCCAGGCGGAGACGTATCTGGATGCGGGACGGCCGGACCAGGCGGCCCTATGTCTGGACAGCTGCCGGGACCAGATCGCGGCAGAGAAGGAGAGGACCGGGACCCTGTACTGCTTTTACCAGTACCTCCAGTACCGGGTAAACCCCGATGAGACCAGGAGGGATGCGGTGCTGCGGCTTCTGAGAAAGAAGCTGGACAAGCGGAAGGGACGGTTTTATTTACAGCTCCTGCTTTTAAAGATGGAGCCGGAGCTGTTTGAGGAGGGCCCGGCGCTGTTTGACAGCTTCAAGACCCAGTACAGGAACGGATGCCACAGTCCCTTCCTGTATATTGAGGCCTGCCGGCTTCTGGAAAAGGATCCGGCCCTTCTGGTGAATATGGAGCCCTTTGAGATCCATGCCCTGTATTACGGTGTGACCCATGGCATGATAGGAGAGGCGCTGGCCCTGCGGGCCGCGTCCCTGGCCTCTGGGGCGAAATTTTTCCACCGGCTTTACTACCGGCT
This sequence comes from Alitiscatomonas aceti, assembly GCF_025567195.1. Lineage (NCBI taxonomy): Bacteria > Bacillati > Bacillota > Clostridia > Lachnospirales > Lachnospiraceae > Alitiscatomonas > Alitiscatomonas aceti. The sequence goes on from NZ_JAOQJF010000011.1 coordinate 68,212, forward strand.
TCTGGCGGCCCTTTATGAGAAATATCCGGAGAAGGAGATCCTGACGGCTGTATGCTGTCTGCTGATCAAGGGCAATATGTGCACGGATGCCTGCTTCCTCTGGTATGAAAAGGGGATAAAAGAGGAGATCAGCCTCACCAGGATCTATGAATATTACCTGTATTCCCTGCCGGCCTCCTATGACCAGATGTTGCCGAAGCAGGTCCTGCTGTATTTTTCTTATGAGCACAGCCACATGGACCGCCGCAGCCGTTCCGTGCTCTACGCCAACGTTCTGACGTATTTAAAGCCCGGAGACAGGCTTTATAAGGCCTATGAGCGGGAAATGGAAAAGTTTGCCATGGAGCAGCTTTTTGAGGGAAGGATCGACCGATTCCTGGCAGTGATCTACCGGCACATGATCTACCGGGATATCATCGACGCCCAGGTGGCAAGGGTACTGCCGGGGATCTTAAGGGCCAACCGGATCTGCTGCCAGGATGCGTCTATGAAATATGTGGTGGTGGGCAGCGCCCTTCTGGAGGGAGAGGACGCCTATCCCTTAAACGATGGGACGGCATATGTGCCCTTATATTTTGACGATTGTGTGCTCCTGTTCCAGGATGTGTATGGAAACCGGTATATGGACGTTCCCTATACAAAGGAGCCGGTGTTGGAGGAACGGGAGCTGGAGGAACGGTGCTTTGAAATGTTCCCGGACCACCCCATGCTGAAAATGCGGGCCTGCCTTGGGATCATGGAAAAAGAGGAGATAGACGGAGACGGGATCCGCGTACTCCAGGATGCCCTGGATTCTCTTCCGGTGAAGGAGCTGTACCAGCAGAAAATGCTCACCCGGATCATCGCCTATTATAATGACCCGGCAAGGAACGGTGAGGAGGCCATGAACGAAGAGGGAGGAGCCTATCTTCTCCGGCTGGACAAAAAACGCCTGTCCCGGATGGAACGGGTGGGGATCTGCGAAACGCTGATCAGCCAGGATCTTTATAAGGAAGCCTATGATATGATCCGTGAATTCGGAGAAGAGGGACTGAAGATCAAACGGCTTTTAAAGCTGTGCACAAAGCTGATCGCACAGAATCTGGCGGAGGCGGACGACCTGCTTTTACATATGGCCAGGAGGATCTTCCTGTCCGGAAAAGGCGACGGCGTGATCCTGGATTATCTGTGCAGATATTTCAACGGCGCCAACAGCGATATGTACCGGATCCTGGTACAGGCGGTCCGGGAGCATACAGAAACCTATGATATGGAGGAACGGCTCCTGGCCCAGCTTCTGTTCACCGGAAGCGATAAACACCTGGATACGGTATTCGATCTTTATGCCGGAAGGAAAAAGACCAGCGATGCCATTGTAAAGGCATATTTTACCATCCGCTGCGTGGATTATTTCTTAAAGGGCCAGACGCCGGGGGACCGGGTGTTTGCCTATCTGGAGGGGGCCATCAACGGAAGCCAGGAGATCCGGAAGCTGCCGGAGATCTATCTGATGGCCATGACAAAATATTACGCCGGCCTGCCGTCCCTGGAGAAGGAGCAGCAGCAGGTATGCCGCCGGTGTATGGCCGTCCTGCTGGACCAGGGCATGATTTTTGCATATTTTAAGGATCTGGCTCCCTATGTGGACCTTCCGGGAGAACTGCTGGATAAGGAGATCGTGGAGTACCGCGGCGCGCCGGAGGGCCGTCCGGTGCTCATGGTCCGTGTTCTTCCCGATGAGGAGGAGTTCCATGAGGAAGAGCTGAAGCCGGTGTATAAGGGGATCTATGTGCGCCAGAAGCTTCTGTTCGAGGGCGAGGTCATGGAATATACCATAAGCGAGTATGAGAATGGGGAGCCGGTGGAAAAGGCAAGCGGCAGGATCTCCTGCCGGGAAGCGGCCGCCGGGGACCGGGGAAATCGTTTTTCCGCCCTCAATACCATGGGACTCTGTCTGGCTATGAAGGACGACCGGAGGCTTAAGGAGGCCATGGTGCGGTATGTGACAGAAAGCCAGGCGGCAAAAGAGCTGTTCCCGCTGGCGGAGTAAGAGGAAAATGAAATGGACAAACTGATAATCGGAATCGACCTGTGCGATGCCTATACCCAGGCGGCGGTGGCCGGACGGGATGAGACCTGGGTGATCCCCACGGTCATCTGCCGGAAAAAAACAGACGGCGGGTGGTACGTGGGCGAGGAAGCGTATAAATATACACTGATGAGCGAGGGCGTGATCGTGGACAAGCTCTTAAGCCTGGCTGTAAAGGATGGGACCGCCACCATCTCGTCGGTGAAATACCAGGGAGCAGAGCTTTTAAGGATGTATATGGAACGGATCCTGGCCATGATCCGGGCGGAATATCCGGGTGTGCCGGTGGCCCAGCTGGTGATCTCCCTGGAAAATATGGAAATGAAGCTGATGGACTGTCTTATGGGCTGTGCAGACGCTCTGGGGATCTCCAGGGATCTGGTCCACATTGCCAGCCATACGGAGTGCTTCGTTTACTACGTTCTGAGCCAGAAGCGGGACGTATGGGGCGGCCAGGTGGGGATGTTTTCCCTGTCGGATGAGGCACTGCGGTATTATGAGCTGAAGGTGGTCCAGGGGCCGAGGCAGATGACGGCCTGGGCGGAGCACAAGGATCTGGAGGAGGGCTTCAGCCTTAATGTGCTGGATTCGCCCTCCGGAGCCAGGATGGCCGATCAGATCCTCTGTGCCTGCGGGGAACGGCTTCTCCAGAAAAAGCTGTATTCCTCAATTTTTTTAACGGGAAAGGGCTTTGGAAGGACTGACTGGGCTCCAGAATTTATGAAGCAGGTGTGCCACCGGAGACGGGTGTTTGCGGAGCCATCCCTTTTTGCCCGGGGAGCGGCCTTAAAGGCCGGGGACTATCTGGAGGAGAGATCCTCCTATCCCTTTGTATGTCTGTGTGAGGGAAAATTAAGATCCACGGTGGCTATGGAGGTCATGAAGCGGGACAGCCGGATCCAGATCGCCCTGGCCTCCGCCGGAGAGAGCTGGTATGAGGCCAGGAGCGTTCTGGAGGTGATCCTGGACGGTCAGGAGGAGATCGAGCTGATCATCACATCGCCCCAGAATCCCAAGCAGAAGAGGCTGGTCCGGATCCCGCTGGAGGGCTTTCCCAAACGTCCTCCCAAGACCACCAGGGTGCGGATCGCTGTGGGCTTTCTGGATGAAAGGACCATGGTGGTGAAGATCGTGGACCGGGGCTTTGGGGAGCTGTTCCCGAAAACAGACGCTGAGATCCGTCAGGAGGTGAGAGTATGAGCCTGATCCTGTGCCGGCAGGAACCGGTGACATCCCCCTATTTTGTCGAGGAGCTGGGGGTCCATCTGTATTCCTCCCAGGAACTGAATTACGTGATCTATCATCATCCTCTCCTGGTGATGGAGGATTTTGTGAACGAGCGCCTGGCGGCATTTTTACGGACTGAGCTGAGGCTTCCGTTCCTGGCGGAGCGGATCCAGAAGTGGATCCAGAGCCGGGGGCCGTCGGATGAGCTTCTGTTCCTGATCCTCCAGGACTGCGCTTTCTATACCCAGGCAGAGCAGGCGGCCTACCGGCAGAAGGTGGCGGGCCTCAGGAAGCTGTCCTCCCATGAATATGAAAAGAAAAGGGCCGATTACTTTTACAGCCTGGGGCTTTACGGCCGGTCGGCCTCCATGTACAAACGGATCCTGGACAATGGGGAAGGCAGGAGCTTATCCCATGAATTCAGGGGAAAGGTCTGGAACAACCTGGGAGCCTGCTATGGGGAGCTGTTCTCTTTCCAGAAGGCCATGGACGCCTATGTCTGCGCCTGGAATGAAAAGCCAGAGGCCGCGTATCTGAAGGGGATGTATTTCCTTACAAAGCTGGATCCGGAGCTTTCCATGAAGGACCGGTGCCGGGAGCTTCTGGCTTCCCAGGATACAGAGGGCTGGGACCGGGAGTTTAACGAGGCTCTGGCCAGGGCCGGACAGACGGGACCTGCGGTACGGCTCCAGGAAATTTTCGACAGGGATCCGGAAAAAAGGCTGGAGGGAGCCGCAAAGGTACTGAACCAGTGGAAGCTGGAATACAGGAAGATGCTGTAAAAATACCATAAGGCCCTTGACAAGGAGAAAAGATTCCACTATATTATTGGGTATATGAAAAAGCTGGGAAGAAGAGGAGTACGTACCAGGCGCCAGCAGAGAGGACTGTCCGCAGGCTGAAAGACAGGCCGGGAATGCAGGTACGGAAGGTAGCTTTGGAGCTGAAGCGGTGAGGGGCGAATGCCTGTCCAGCCGTTTCCGGGTGGTTTCCGTTATGGACCGGAAAGATCGCCGCAGCTGCGGTGAATAAAGGTGGTAACGCGGTATTTCGCCCTTTGCATTTGCAGAGGGCGTTTTCTTTTTAAGGAGAATTCTATGATTCGTTTAAGGCCATATAAACCGGGAGACGCCTGGAACCTTTTGGAATGGTGGGAAAACGCCGGTGAGGAAGATTTTTTAATGTGGAGCTGCGGGGAATTTTCATATCCCCTGACCATCGAAGAGCTGGACGGATATTTTGCCCGGTGGTGTCTGCAGGAGACCGACGGCTGGCCGATGACAGCCCTGGATGAAAAGGGAACGCCTGTGGGCCATTTCCTGGTCAGGAAGGCGGATTATGAAGATGCCGAAGCCCGGGTGGGATTTATCGTGACTGCCCCGGAGATCCGGGGAAAGGGCCTGGGAAAGGAATTTGCCGGCCAGATCCTGCGGTATGTATTCCAGGTGCTGGGGATGAAAAAGGCGTCCCTGGCGGTGTTTGATAAAAATACCCAGGCAAAGGCCTGCTATGAGGCCGCAGGCTTTAAGACCGTTTCCCACATACCAGATCATCTGGAGTATAAGGGAACCGTATACGGCGCATACGAAATGGAGGCGTATTCCAATGAATAAGCCCCAGGGCGGCTGCGAAAGCTGCGCGTTTTACGCCTATGATGAGGAATATGAGTATTACGTCTGTGAGGCAGATCTGGATGAGGATGAGATGTCCGCATTTCTGCGGGGCTCGGATTTTTCCTGCCCGTTTTACCAGCCCGGCGATGAGTACCGGGTGGTAAGAAAACAGATGTAGGGATACAAAAGAGATGGAACATAAAGGAGAGGAGCAGTTATGAAAGAACTGGAAAAGACCTATAATCCGGCGGCCATTGAGGACCGTCTGTACCAGAAATGGCTGGACAATAAATATTTCCATGCCGATGCAGAGAGAGGAAAGAGGGAAGGAAAGAAGCCCTTTACCATCGTAATGCCTCCGCCCAATATCACAGGCCAGCTCCATATGGGCCACGCCCTGGACAACACCATGCAGGACATCCTGATCCGCTATAAGAGGATGCAGGGCTACGAGGCCCTCTGGCAGCCGGGTACGGACCATGCGGCCATTGCCACAGAGGTCAAGGTCATCGATAAGCTGAAAAAGGAAGGCATCGACAAGAACGACCTGGGCCGGGAGGGCTTTTTAAAGGAGGCCTGGAAGTGGAAGGACGAGTATGGCAGCCGCATCATCCGCCAGCTCCATAAAATGGGCTCCTCCGCCGACTGGGACCGGGAGCGGTTCACCATGGACGAGGGCTGCTCGGACGCGGTATTAGAGGTGTTCACAAGACTTTACGAAAAAGGCTATATCTATAAGGGCTCCAGGATCATCAACTGGTGTCCCGTATGTAAGACGTCCATCTCCGACGCGGAGGTGAACCACGAGGAGCAGGACGGCTTCTTCTGGCATATCAATTACCCCATCGTGGGCGAGGAAGGACGCTTTGTGGAGATCGCCACCACCCGTCCGGAGACCATGCTGGGAGATACGGCTGTGGCTGTGAACCCGGAGGATGAAAGATATAAGGACCTGATCGGCAAGATGTTAAAGCTGCCGTTAACGGACCGGGAGATCCCGGTGGTGGCCGATGAATACGTGGACAAGGAGTTCGGGACTGGCTGTGTGAAGATCACACCGGCCCATGATCCCAACGACTTTGAGGTGGGAAAGCGCCATAACCTGGAAGAGATCTGCATCATGAATGACGACGCCACCATAAACGTTCCCGGAAAATATTTCGGCATGGACCGTTATGAGGCAAGAAAGGCCATGGTGGAGGATCTGAAGGAGCAGGGCCTTCTGGTGAAGGTGGTCCCCCACTCCCATAACGTGGGGACCCATGACCGCTGCGGCACCACAGTAGAGCCCATGGTAAAGCCCCAGTGGTTCGTGCGCATGGACGAAATGGCAAAGCCGGCCATTGAGGCGTTAAAGACCGGAAAGCTGAAATTCGTTCCGGAGAGCTTTGGAAAAACGTATCTCCACTGGCTGGAGGGGATCCGCGACTGGTGCATCTCCAGGCAGCTCTGGTGGGGACACCGGATCCCGGCCTACTACTGCCAGGAGTGCGGCGAGATGGTGGTGGCGAAATCCATGCCGGAAAAATGCCCGAAATGCGGCTGCACCCACTTAAAGCAGGATGAGGATACCCTGGATACCTGGTTCTCCTCTGCTCTCTGGCCCTTCTCTACCTTAGGCTGGCCGGAAAAGACAGAGGAGATGGAGTACTTCTATCCCACAAACGTTCTGGTGACCGGCTACGACATCATCTTCTTCTGGGTGATCCGTATGGTATTCTCCGGCCTGGAGCAGACGGGAGAATGTCCCTTTGACACAGTGCTGATCCATGGACTGGTGCGGGATTCCCAGGGACGGAAGATGAGCAAGTCCTTAGGAAACGGCATCGATCCCTTAGAGGTCATCGACAAATACGGCGCCGATGCCCTCCGGATGACCTTAATGACCGGAAATGCGCCGGGCAACGACATGCGCTTCTACTGGGAGCGGGTGGAGGCCAGCAGAAACTTTGCCAATAAGGTATGGAACGCCAGCCGCTTCATTATGATGAATATTGAAAAGGCTCCGGTCCTGGACGCACAGCCGGCGGATCTGACCATGGCCGATAAGTGGATCCTTTCCAAGGCCAACAGCCTGGTGAAGGAAGTCACTGAAAACATGGATAAGTTCGAGCTGGGCATCGCCCTCCAGAAGGTCTATGACTTTATCTGGGAGGAATTCTGCGACTGGTACATCGAGATGGTGAAGCCACGTCTCTGGGATGATAACGATACCACCAAGGCTGCGGCCATCTGGACCTTACGGACGGTGCTCATGGATTCCTTAAAGCTCCTGCACCCGTTCATGCCCTTTATTACAGAGGAGATCTTCTGCAACCTGCAGGAGGAGGAGCCGTCCATCATGATCTCTTCCTGGCCGGTCTACAAGGAGGAAAGGAACTTTGGTCCCGAGGAGCATGCCGTGGAGATCATCAAGGGAGCCGTGAGGGCGATCCGGAACGTGCGTACCTCCATGAACGTTCCGCCCAGCAAAAAGGCCAAGGTATTCGTGGTTTCTGAGGACCAGGAGGTACGGGAGATCTTTGAGCACAGTAAGGTATTCTTCGGGACCCTGGGTTATGCCAGCGAGGTAGCGATCCAGGCAGATAAGAACGGCATTGCTGAGGACGCCGTATCCGCAGTAGCTCCCCAGGCGGCCATTTATATGCCGTTTGCAGAGCTGGTGGACATCGAGAAGGAAGTAGAGCGTCTGAAAAAAGAAGAGGAGCGCCTGGCAAAGGAGCTTGCCCGGGTAAACGGAATGTTAAATAACGAGAAATTCGTTTCCAGAGCGCCCCAGGCCAAGATCGATGAGGAGAAGGCTAAGCTTTCCAAATATACCCAGATGATGGACCAGGTAAAGGAGCGTCTGGGCCAGCTTGTAAAATAAAAAAATTCCAGAGATCACCAGACTGCCGCAGGCTGTCGAAACAGAACGATGGGTTCTGCTTGCAGGCTGTCTGGATTTCTAGTATGATGGGAGGTACAGGCGGTATGAAAAGGAAACAGAAAGAAACGGCAGAACAGTACCTGGAACGGATCCCGTCCTTTGCGAAAAAAAAGAGCGGGATGGAGGATGTGAGGGCATTTCTGGAGCTTCTTGGAAGCCCGGACAGGGGAATGAAAATCTTCCATGTGGCCGGGACCAACGGAAAGGGCTCTGTGTGCGCCTTTCTGTCCTCGGCCTTAAAAGAGGCCGGGCTTTGCTGCGGAGCCTTTACCTCGCCCCATCTTTCGGATATCCGGGAACGGTTTCTGATCCAGGGGGAGATGGTCTCACGGGAGGCTTTTGACCAGGCCTTTGAGACCGTGTACGGGGCCGCCGGCCAGTGGACCGCCCAGGGGAAGCCGCATCCCACTTATTTTGAGTTTCTTTTTTATATGGGGATGGTGCTGTTTTCCAGAGCCGGGACGGAGGTCCTGGTGCTGGAGACCGGTATGGGAGGCCTTTACGATGTGACAAATGTGGTGGAACGCCCCTTGGTCTCTGTGATCACGTCTGTGAGCATCGACCATACGGCCTTTCTGGGCCATACGGCCGGTGAGATCGCAGTACATAAGGCGGGGATCATAAAGCCCGGCTGTCCGGCCGTCTATGACGATTCCTGTCCGGAGGCGGAGGCTGTGATCCTTGAAACGGCAGAAAAGAAAGGGAGTCCGGCGTTCCCGGTGGGATGCGTCCCCTTCCGCCTGGAGGGGGAAACGCTGGTCTTCCAGTGGGATTACCTGGGAAAGACAGAGGAATTTACCGTGGGCTTTCCGGCCCCCTACCAGGCAGAGAACGCAGCCCTGGCGGTGACGGCCCTTTCTGTGTCTGGTCTTGGGATCCCGGCAGAAGCCGTGCGCCGGGGCTTAAGGAGCGCCAGATGGCCGGCCAGGATGGAACGCCTGCTTCCCGGGGTCTATCTGGACGGCGCCCATAATGAGGACGGGATCCGGGCCTTTCTGGAGGCGGCCTGTCTTTTAAAGCGGGAACGGAGACCGGAGACCACCAGGCTTTTATTTGCCGTGGCAGCGGACAAGGAGTACGGACGGATGCTGGAAGAGATCGGCCGGAGCCTTCAGCCGGATGAATGTTATCTGACGGCGGCGGATACCTCCAGGGCCCTTTCCGTGGACGGGCTTTTCCAGGCCGCCAGGGAGCGGATGCCGGAAACAGCCAGGATCCGCTGCTTTGAAACTACGAAAAAAGCCTTTGAGGCACTGCTGGCGGACCGGACCGGCCGGGATCTTTCGTTTATTGCAGGATCCCTTTATCTGGCTGGCGAGATCCGGACGGCGGCAGCGGCCTGGATGGAGGAGAACGATGATCGATTTTGAGGAAGAGATCCAGCGGTTTAAGCCCAGCCTTGAAGTGGAGGCAGTCAGCGACGCCATTATAAAAAGCGATCTGACGGATATGGCAGACATCATGATGGAGATCATGAAGGAGATAAAGGAAAAATAATCTATGGACTATTTGCAGAAGATCCAGTTTGCGGCCAACAGCTACTATAACCGCGGCCTGGAAATGGCGAAGGAAAGAGATCTTTCCGGGGCCGCGCTGTACCTGAAGAGGGCGCTGCAGTTCAACAAATATCATACGGACGCCAGGAATCTTCTGGGACTGATCTTTTATGAGATGGGGGAGACCTCCGATGCGCTGACCCAGTGGGTCATCAGCATCAATCTCCAGCCGGAGAATAACCGGGCGGACCATTATCTGGACGAGGTCCAGAGGAAGCCGGGCCAGCTGGAGATCGCCAGCCAGACCATAAAAAAGTATAACCAGGCGCTGTTCCATGCCCAGGGCGGCAGCGACGACCTGGCGGTCCTGCAGCTGAAGCGGATCGTGGAGGAAAAGCCCAACTTTGTAAAGGCCCATCTGCTCCTGGCCCTTCTTTATATGGAGCACGGGGATCATACAAAGGCGGGAAAGTCCCTTTTTAAGGTCTTACAGATCGATAAGACCAACCAGAAGGCCCAGCGGTACATGGAATACGTGAAGTCCAGGACCGGAAAGGCCGATATGGAAAAGCGGAAGATGAAAAACGCCTTTTCCCACCGGGAGATGCAGGACGACGACGTGATCCTGCCGCCCACCTACAAGGAAAATACTGGCTGGCAGTCCATCATCAACATTGCCATCGGTCTGTTCCTGGGGGCGGTGCTGGTGGTGTTTATGGTGATGCCGGCCAGGGAGCGTTCGCTGAATTATGAGCATAACCAGGAGATGCGGGCCTACGCCGATAAGCTGAACCTGGCAAACCAGAAGGCCGACAGCCTCCAGAAGGAGGCAGACCAGTACCGCCAGGAAAAGGAGGCGGCGGAGGAAAACTTAAGCAGCCTCATGGGCGATTCAGACAGCACCCTGTCCCAGTACGGGACCATGGTACAGATCCTAAACGCCTGGCGGAAGGGAGACATCCAGACGGCAGTGCAGCTTTATATCGGCCTGGACCAGAGTAAGATCACCGATGAGAGCATGGCCGGCGTCCTGGGAGAGCTCCAGGCAGAAATGAATGCCAGCGCCCCAGCGGTCTTAGAAAGCCTGGGAGCCCAGAGCACAGCGGCCGGAGATTATGACACGGCCCTTCACTACTACGAAAAATATATGGAGATCAACGATAAGAATCCCCAGATCATCTTCAACATGGCCATGATCTATAAGACCAAAGGCGATGAGGAGACGGCGGACCAGCTGTTCGGCCAGGTGATCATGAACTTTGCCGATTCACCGCTGGCGGAATCGGCCAGGGCAGAGCGGGGATATTAGCGGAGACAGGCGCATGCCTGATGAAAAAGACCTTACAGAAGAAAAGCTGCAGGGTCTTTTTTTATGTCATAGGAAAGGAGACATATTATGGAACCATCATTTATTTATGAGGCCAAGGGCCGGACCCTGGTGATCCATCTGCCCAGGGAGCTGGACCACCACAACTGCCGGAACCTGAAATATGAGACGGATCTGCTCATGGCAGAAAATTATATTTCCAGGATCCTGTTTGATTTTACAGGGACGGAGTTCATGGACAGCTCCGGTATCGGCATCCTGCTGAACCGGTACAAGGAGATGAAGGCCAGCGGCGGGAAGACCTGTCTTTACGGAGCAGGTCCCCAGGTACTTCGGGTGTTAAAGATCGCCGGGATCCCGGCGCTGATGGAGATGTATGATTCAGAAGAGGCGGCGTTTGGCGGCCAGGGGGTGGAGAAGCCATGAAAAAGAGAGAAGTCGTAACCATAAAAATGGACAGTGTATCAGAAAATGAGGAGTTCGCCCGGGTGGCGGTGGCGGTGTTTTTAAGCCGCATGAACCCGACCCTGGAGGAGATCGAGGATGTGAAGACAGCGGTGTCTGAGGCAGTGACCAATGCGGTGATCCACGGCTACCAGGGAGGAGAGGGTACCATTACCCTGGAGGTGTCGGTGGAGGAGGACGTTCTGACGGTGCTGGTCCAGGATGAGGGCGTGGGGATCCGGGATGTGGCAAAGGCCATGGAGCCCATGTACACCACAGCGCCGGACGGGGAGCGGTCCGGCATGGGCTTTTCATTTATGGAGGCCTTTATGGATCAGGTGGAGGTGGTGTCCGCCCCAGGCTCCGGCACCACAGTGACCATGAGAAAGAAAATCGGCAGGTGACGCAGATGACAGACACCATGGAGTACATCAGACGGGCACACCAGGGAGATAAAGAAGCCAGGGATGCGCTGGTTACAGAGAACATGGGACTGATCTGGAGCATCGTCCGGCGGTTTGCGGGCCGCGGCTATGATCTGGAGGACCTGTTCCAGATCGGGAGCATCGGGCTTATGAAGGCCATCGACAAGTTCGATCTGTCCATGGATGTGAAGCTTTCCACCTATGCGGTCCCCATGATCACTGGAGAGATCCGGAGGTTTCTCCGGGACGACGGCATGATCAAGGTGAGCCGTCCCTTAAAGGAGCTGGCCGCAAAGACCGGGGCCGCCAGGGAACGGCTGGAGTTTTCCCTGGGCCGGGAGCCCACCATCGAGGAGCTGGCAAGGGAGGTGGGAGCCAGCCGCGAGGAGGTGGCCGCATCCCTGGAGGCGGGGGCGGAGGTGGAGTCCATTTACCGCCCTGTGGGCCGGGATGGTGAAAACGGCGGCTGTCTCATGGACCGGATCGCAGAAAAAAATTCAGAGAATGACCGGGTCTTAAACCGCATGGTCTTAACGGCGCTTTTAAAGGACCTGGGAGAGCAGGAGCAGCAGATCATCTTAAAACGGTATTTTGAGAATAAGACACAGACCGTCATTGCATCGGAGCTGGGTATCTCCCAGGTCCAGGTCTCAAGACTGGAAAAAAAGATCCTGAGGCAGCTAAGGGAGCGGATGCTGGAATAATAAAACAGAGTCTGTGCATACTAGGGATAAAAGGAAAGAAGGAGAGACCAATGAAACACGGACTTCAGATTTTTGCATCGGCAATGTTTTTTGCTGTCATTGTATTTATGGTCTGGTATATGATCTGCGGCATGCAGGGAGCAGAGGAGGGACCGGAGGGGACCCTGGTCTTCCACGAGGACGGGAAGCTGGTGGAGCTTTGAGCGATACGGTCTATATAAAGATATCCCAGAGCACAGAGGTGCATGAGCCGGAGGTAAGGGTAAAGGATATCGCCCAGGTCCACTGCCGGAATAAGGCGGCGGAGGCCAGGATCAAGGCCCTTAAGGTCACATCCTTTAAGGAGCGGGACCGGGAGGCCTCTTATGTGGGGAGCGTCATGGATCTTCTGGAGGAGCTGGAAGGGACTGGCTCCTCCATCCAGATAAACAGCGTCGGGGAAACGGATTTTATCGTTTCATATAATCCACAGATAAAGCGAAGAGCAGCCCTCCAGTGGATGAAAACGGCCTTTGTATCGGCGGTCTCCTTCTGTGGAGCGGCCTTTGCCATCATGACCTTCAATAACGACGCCAATGTCACCGACGTGTTCGGGAATCTTTACCGGCTCATCATGGGGGCAGAGCCCCAGGGGATCACGGTTCTGGAGATCTCGTATTCAGTGGGGCTTTCCCTGGGGATCCTGGTGTTTTTCAACCATTTTGCTTCCTGGAAGATCACCGTGGACCCGACTCCCATTGAAGTGGAGATGCGGCTTTATGAGGAGAACCTGGATAAGGCCCTGATCCAGAATGCCGGAAGGAAGGAGGCGCAGACCGATGTACGGTAAGCTGGCTCTCTGCTTCATCGGACTCAGCTCCGGAGGCGTCATCGCCGCAGGGATCTTTGCCTTTCTTGCCATCATCGGCGTGTTTCCTCGGCTCATCGGAGTGACACACACAAGATGCCATATGATCCTTTACGAGACCCTGCTGATCCTGGGGGGAACGGCCGGGAACCTTATGGATCTGTTCCATCTGCCCCTGGCAGGAGCGGGAACTGCATTCCTGGCCCTGTGGGGACTGGCCCTGGGAGTGTTCGTGGGGTGCCTGGTGATGTCCCTGGCAGAGACCTTAAAGGCGCTTCCAGTGCTGGGACGGCGTCTGGGGCTTGCGGTGGGGATCCAGTATCTGATCCTTTCCATTGCCGCCGGGAAATTCGTAGGAGCCATGGTCTATTTTTCCAGAGGATTTGGAGGTAACTGATGGAGATCGAGAAAAAAGAATACGGAACGTACGTCAAGGAGATCACCCCGGTCCACAGCACTGTAAAAAATATGCTGCGGGCATTTCTTGCGGGAGGGGCGGTCTGCACCATAGGACAGGCCTGTCTGGGCCTTTACGGCACCATGGGCATGGAGAAGGAGACGGCCGCGGCCTGGACCACCTTAACGCTTATTGCCGCCAGCGTGCTCTTAACGGGCCTTGGCCTTTACCAGAGGATCGTGAAATTCGCAGGCGCAGGAGCCCTGGTGCCCATTACAGGCTTTGCCAATTCTGTGGCGGCCGCAGCCATCGAATACCGGTCCGAGGGCCATGTGTTTGGTATCGGCTGTAAGATCTTTACCATCGCCGGTCCGGTGATCCTGTATGGGATCTTTGCCAGCTGGGCCCTGGGACTGGTATACTGGATGGGAGAGGCCCTGGGGCTCCTTCCGCACTGATCCGGGTACGGAAGCTGGAAAAAAGGATACTGCAAAGGCGGCTGCGGCGCTGCTTTTACGGTATCTTTTTTTGTTTTGGGGAAAGACCGGCAGACGGTAAAGGTAAGGGATCACATAGGATCAGACAGAAATTTCGGGATAACAGATAGGATTTTTTTAGGGTTTCTGATATAATAAACGGAGTCCGGCGGAGCCGGTCCCGATAAAAACAGTTATTCTGAAGGAGGTTTTTTATGCTCCCTGTGATTGTCTGTGATGATGATTCTTTTACACTCCATACTATTTCCGAGCTGGTAAAGCGATCCATAGAAAGCTGTGGACAGAATGCCAGGATCGCCTGCCTTACCGCTTCGGGCAGGGAACTGCTGGGCTTTATACAGAAAAATCCGGGGACCTATCTCTATTTCCTGGATTTTGATCTGGGCAGGCAGGAGCTGAACGGGATCGATCTGGTCCGGCAGATCTACCAGACCGATCCCCAGGGAAAGATCGTATTTGTGACCAGCCATACAGATAAGGGGATGGAGATCCTGAAAAGCGGCATACAGGCCTTTGGCTTTATTGAAAAGTCCCTGGATCATGAGAAAATGGTCCGTGAATTCAGCCGCTATCTGACGCTTGCCTCGCCCCGGAAGGAGGAGAGAGGATGCAGGCCCTCAATCGAGATCCCGTTAGGGATCGACGAAACAGTGCGGCTGCCCATCGACGATATCTGCTATGTGGATTCTGTGAAAACCGTTGCCCATTCCATCTGCTACCATACCCTCGACGGCTCTGCGGTCACAGTGCGGGACACCATGGATCACGCACAGGAGCTGCTGGGGGACCGCTTTATCAGATGCCACCGCTCCGTACTGGTCAACCAGTCCCATGTGCTTTCCCTGGAGAACGGCATGCTCCGTCTTTCCAATGGCGAAGCGGTCTCCTGTGCTTTTGGAAAGAGAAAGCTGATGGCAGGGTACTGCATCAGAAGAAAGGAGTTTTCCGATGGTTGTTGATATCTTTTCAAGCAAGGGTTCCCATATGCCCTTTTCCCGGATGCTGCCGGACGTCCTGGAAGAGCTGGGCATTTTTGCTCTGCATTTTGTCTTTTTATGCGGGATCCTTTTTCTTGTAAAACGTTTCCGATCCAGACTGCTGGCGCTTTCAGCCGCATTCCTGATGCCGTTCTTCCAGCTTTTTTTTGTCTGGAAGGTCAGCATCCATTCGGAAGTATTCCTTTCTGTGGCTCTTGCATTCCTTCTGACCGTCCAGATCCGGCTTCTGGACCTGATCCCATTCCATACGGAGGATCTCCTGTTCCTTTTTGCTGCTTTTCTGTTTCCGGCAAGGCTGTTCAATTCCACCTCCGTCCTGCTGGGGCATCTCTGGCTGTTCTGGCTG
Source organism: Alitiscatomonas aceti (assembly GCF_025567195.1). NCBI lineage: Bacteria > Bacillati > Bacillota > Clostridia > Lachnospirales > Lachnospiraceae > Alitiscatomonas > Alitiscatomonas aceti. Next base: position 83,530 of record NZ_JAOQJF010000011.1, read on the forward strand.
ATCTTCTGTACATATCATACAGCTGTCAGACTGAGCCTTCACAGCCTCCGGGGGAACCAGTTTTTCTGCTATCTCTCGTTTGTGGTCCTGTCTGTTTCCGCCTATGGATTTTTCCTGGCCATCCATTTTGCCGTTCCCCTTTTCCAGAAAGCCTTTGGAAACCATGCGCTGGCGCTTGTCGCCGTCACAGGGCTGTATCTGCTTTTGGGAGCAGGAGCTGTCTGGCTTCTGCGCCATCGTTTGGGGGATGCCATGGAAAGGCTGAATCAGCTCGGGAAAAAATATCCGGCCATAGAATCCTACTATTTTCTATGCTCCGCTCTGATTCTTTCGTTTTGTACAGCCATGTTCCTGCCCTTTTCCATTATGTCCTCCCAGAATATGCTGGTGTTTCTCTTATTTCCGGCCTTATGCCTGGTTTTCCTGGCGATCCAGCTCCTGTTTTTCCGGCTGCTGTTCCGGGTGGCCTTTTATAAAGATTACGCGTCCTTCAGCCAGCTGGAAAAAGAAGGTCTCGCTTCCTATTACCAGAATCTCAGAGGAACCCTTTCGGCGATGCAGGATATCCGCCACGACATTAAAAATATTTTCTTTACTATGGGAAATTTCGTGAATGAAAGTGAAAATCAGGAAATGAAGGACTTTTTCTGGAAAAGGATCTATCCCTATGCCCAGGACACCATCCGCCAGAGCGAGCTGCTTTCCTCCATCTGTCAGCTGCCCTCTGAGCCGCTGCGGGCATTTTTCTTTTTGAAGGTCTCCCAGGCCTTACAGCAGAAGGCATCCATTTCCATGATGGTCCAGGTCCTTCCCGAAGAGTGGCAGGCGGGCATGGATCCCATCGACCTGACCCGTATCCTTGGGATCCTGATGGACAATGCCATTGAGGAAGCTCTTCTGGTCCCTGGAGGTATGATCGAGATCCGCATCACAGGAAAGCCCTATGGCTGCTCCTATACCATCAGAAATTCTGTTACCCGCCAGACCATGCAGAGAGGAGTCCATACAGGAGAAAGTACCAAAGGAAACGGGAGGGGAAGAGGCCTGGCCATCGTCCAGGAACTTTTAGAGGCCTACCGCAACGCCGCATTGAATTCCTGCCTGCTGGAAGACACGTTTATCCAGAGCCTTACATTATCATGGGACCACCCTTTGTCCTGAACATACAGAAATTGTCCTGAACCCGGCCGGCAGTTTCCTTTTCATGACGTCCCTTATACCATTCGGGCCAGATCCCCCAAAGATCTGGCCTTTTGTGTTATGATCGGGCAGATGAAAGGAGACAACGCTTATGAAACAACCAATCTGGAAACCATTTTTCCGCCTGCTGCACCAGGCCAGACTGCCATATTTTTATATCCTGCTCTATACGCTGCTGTCCATATCGGCCAGCCAGCTGTATCTGCTGTTTCCTTCATATACCCAGAAGATCATGCAGGGAAACATAAATCAGACCATGGCCCTCATGGTGGCCGCTGTTGTCCTTGGCCAGGCGTTCGTCACTTCCGTAAACCAGTTTGTGCTGGCAGCTGCCAGTGCGAAGGTGACGTTACGCTTCCGGGAAATGATATGGGGACAGATCCTCCGGCTGCCGGTCCCTTTTTTCGACGGCCAGCCATCCGGGAATCTGATCAGCCGCATCACCCAGGATACTTCAAAGCTCAGCGACCTGACAGCCACTCTTCCTGGAAACGTATTATCGTCGCTTTATATGTTTTTTGGAGCCTTTGGGATCCTGTTTTCCTATCACTGGAAGCTGGCCGCCCTGGAAGCCGTTATGATACCGTTTCTGTATGGTCTTGGAGTTTGGCAGGGAAGGATCCAGTTTTCATGGAACCAGAAGATCCAGGAAAAGATCGCAGGGCTTACGGGCCACCTGTCTGAGATCCTGTCCAGTCCGGCTCTTGTAAAAGGCTTTTGTGCAGAAGAATGGGAGACAAAACGGGGATCAGGCTGGATCAGCCAGCTGTTCCAGGCGGATTTTTTCAGATCTCTGATCAATACGCTCCTGCTCCAGCTGAAAAACCTCGCTTCCCTGATCCATACGGTCGCCATGATCGGACTGGGATTGTGGATGATCTCCCGTAAAGAGATCACCATTGACGTATGGGTGGCATTTTACCTATACTCCCAGAATCTTCTGAACTCTTTTTCCAGAATCATGAGTATATGGACTACGGTCAAGTCTGCCCAGGGAGCCGTCCGCCGGATTACGGAGCTTATGGAGGAAGCCACAGAAACCTCTGGCTCTCCCGCTGATTCAGGCTTTGTCCAGGGAGATATAAGCTTCCGGGACGTGACGTTTTCCTATGGAGAGAAGCCGGTCCTGGAACATCTTACCTTTACAGCCGCAGAGGGAAAAATGACGGCGCTCATTGGGTCCAGCGGGGCTGGAAAAACCACCGTTTTCCAGCTTCTGGAACGCTTTTATACCCCGGACCGGGGAATGATCCGGATCGGCGGCAGGGATATTTCTTCTTTTCCTCTGGAGGAATGGAGGCGTATGATCGGTTACGCTCCCCAGGCTCCCTTCCTTTTTTCTGGGACGATCCGGGAAAATATCCTTTACGGTGTCCACAGGCCTGTTACAGACCAGGAACTCTGCCGGGCCATACAGGACTCCTGCTGTGAGGAGTTTATCAGCGCCATGCCCCATGGCCTTATGACACGGCTGGGCGAAAATGGCAGCGGGCTTTCCGGCGGCCAGCGACAGAGGCTTTCCCTTGCCAGGCTCTTTCTTCAAAATCCCAGGATCCTGCTCCTGGATGAGGTGACTGCAAATCTTGATCCGGAATCAGAATATATGGTAGAACTGGCCCTGGCCCGTCTTAGAAAAGGGCGGACCACCCTGGTCATCGCCCACAGAAGGTCTGCCGTTAAAGACGCCGATCAGATCATCGTACTGAAAGGACAGGAATCCGGTCCGTCTGTTCCAGAAAGGAGTTTACTATGAAACGAAAAAATGATCAGTCCTGGAAGCCATTGGCCCATCTTTTGTCTGCCTGCGGGATCCCATGGATCTGGTATCTGGCCGACTTTATTTTTAGCCTTCTCATTTCCATGGTCACAGTCCGTCTTCCACAGATGACCGGAGCCATCATGCAGGGAGAGATTTTTGATAAGGGACTGCTGGCGGATTATGTGGGGATCACGGTTTTCTCCATGCTGCTTGCCTTTTTTTCCACGGTATTCGGCTCCTGGATCAGCCTTCATACAGACCGGGTCCTTCGGAAAAAAATATGGGAACATTTTTTATATCTTCCCATGACCATATATCAGACGTATAAGCCTTCTTCCCTGATCAGCCGTATCACCCAGGATACCTCCGGAATCAGCTATGGGATCTCCAGCTGCATTGGCGTGCTCACCAATACCTGGACGATTTTCCTTATGCTGAAAAACGTATACCGTATGAGTCCACGGATGGTGGCCTCCATAGCTGTGGTCGTTCCCTGGCTGATCCTGGTATCCGTTGTGACGGGACGTTTTGCTTTCAGAGCCAGCTGCCGTACCCAGGAGCGGTTTTCTGATTTTACAGCCGTCATTGCGGAGCGGCTTTCCAATATTAGGGGTATCAGGATCCATGGGGAGGAGCTTACAGAATTAGAAAAAGGACGGGAGGCCGCCCGGCGGCAGTATGAGGCAGACCTGTATCAGGCCAGGGTAAACCTTTTTTCCCAGCCGTTTATCTATACCAGTGAAGCCTTCTTAAAGGCCCTTTTCCTGATCTACGGAGGGTTTCTGATCAGCCGGGGAGAACTGGAATCCGGAGAATTTATTACGATTTATATGTATCTGGAAATGCTCCCGGTCTTTGCGATCCAGTATATTTTCGCATACCAGACGCTGAAGGAGACCCAGGGGGCCAGTATGCGGGCTGGACAGCTTCTTCTGGAACCGGCCGAGGATTTACAGAAGGGGGACTCCCTGGAGACGCTGTGCCAGGATATCCGGTTCCAGGACGTTTCTTTCCGTTATGGGGACAGGCCTGTCTTATCCCGTGCTACGTTTACGGTCCCGGCAGGAACCACCACGGCCATCGTGGGCCCCAGCGGCTCGGGGAAAACCACGGTCCTTCAGCTGCTGGAGCGGTTTTTTGTTCCTGATGAAGGCTGTATCTTACTGGGGGAAAAGGAGATCGGGGATTTCCGCTTAAGGGACTGGAGGAGCAGGTTCCGGATGGTCTCCCAGAATTCGCCCCTTCTGTCCGGCTCCCTTTTAAGTAATCTGGTCTATGGCTCCCGCCAGTCGCCCTCTGAAGGGCAGATAGAAGCGGCTGCCAGACAGGCCTGCTCCTACGGATTCATCTGCCAGCTTCCAAAGAAATTCCAGTCGGAGACAGGAGAAATGGGAAAACGTTTTTCTGCTGGGGAGCGGCAGAGGCTTGCACTCACAAGAGCGCTGGCCCAGGATCCCGAGGTGCTTTTGTTGGATGAGGCTGTCTGCCATCTGGATCCTGTCCATGCGTCAGAGGTCCAGGACCATATCCGGGACCAGAGGAAGTGCCGGTCCTGCGTCATCGTCACCCATGATATGAACGCAGCCCGACAGGCTGGACATATCGTTGTTCTGGACCGGGGGACTGTCTGCGGGGAGGGAGATCACGACACCCTGTATGAAACCTGTGGAACATACAGGAGGCTGTATGACCGGCAGCAGGCCGGGAATTGTTAAATAGGAGGAAAAATCACAATGAAAAAACATATCGTTTATAAAACTGAAGGCGTATGCGCCAGTAAAATCGAATTTGATCTGGAAGACGGGCGGGTGTACCATGTACAGTTTCACGGCGGCTGTAAAGGAAATGTCCAGGGGATCGCCAGACTGGCCGATGGACGGGCTCCAGAGGAACTGATCCGTTTATGTAAGGGGATCGACTGCCATAATAATAACTCTTGTCCGCATCAGTTTGCCCTGGCGCTGGAAAAGACACTTCAGGTATAGCTTTTGTTAAAAATGTAAAAATTTTAAGAATTTACTTGATTTATTTGCTGATATTTGCTATATTTATGGAGTGAGGAATGATTATTTGAATAAAAAATTCAAAATGTATAAATTTTTTAAATTATAACAAAGTGCATTGTGTCGCGGCATGCAAATAAAAATGAAAAAGAAAAGGAGAACGAGTATGAGGAAAAAACAGATGCGCAGACTTGCGTCTGCTCTGGCACTGACAATGGCAGCAGGTTTATTTACAGGCTGCGGAAATCCTGCCCCCAAGGAAAGTGAAAGCGCCTCCGCTGAGACGGAGAAGACCGAAGCCGGAGAGTCCCAGGAAGCTGGAAAGACCGAGGACAGCAGCGCTGCTGCAAAGGATACGCTGATCATCGCCACAGCCAATGAAACACCCAGCATGACCACACATCTGCATAACGCAACGGCGGGAGATTATCTGAATACCATGACCCATGACCGCCTGTTCTCCACCGGAGACGATCTTTCTCCCCAGCCCTCCCTGTGCGAGAGCTACGAAATCGTAAGCGATACGGAGTGGCTGTTCCATTTAAGAAAAGGCGTGAAATTCCATAATGGACAGGAAATGAAGGCCAGAGACGTGAAGGCATCCCTGGATCTCTGTAAGGAATCCCCACAGGTTTCCCAGTACGGCCAGTCCACCGGTACAGTAGATATCGTGGATGACTATACCATCAAGATCACCACAGACGGGCCTCAGTCCGGCCTCCTTTATGACCTCTGCCACCATGGAAACGCAGTCCTTCCGGCAGATCTGATCGAGAGCGGCCACGACTTCAATAAAGAGCCCATCGGAACCGGCCCATATAAGCTGGTGGAATGGAAGAAGGGCGAGAGCATCGAATACGAGGCCTTTGAGGATTACTGGGGCGGCGTAGCTCCCATCAAGCATGTGATCTGGAAGGTGATCCCGGAGGGCTCCTCTCGTACCATGGCCCTGGAGACCGGAGAGGTGGATCTGGTGGTAGACGTGGAGACCACAGACCTTACCCGTCTTATGGAAGATCCGGATCTGGAAGTGTTCAACGAGGCAGGAACCACCCATCAGTGGATGATGGTCAACAATGAGATCGCTCCCTTTAATAATGCAGATTTCAGAAGAGCCATTGCCTCCGCCATCGATAAAGAGGCTGTGATCCAGGTATCCTTACAGGGAACCGGAAGCGTCAGCGATTCCATGCTTCCCGGCTGCTTCAACGGCGTTACCGACACGGGAGCCATGACCTACGATGTGGAAAAGGCCAAGGAATATTTTGCAGCCTCCGGCCTGGATCCGGCTGACTGCGGCTTCGCTATCATCTGCTCTGACGATATGAAGCTCCGCCAGGGCCAGGTGATCCAGAGCTGTCTGAAGGAAAATCTGGGGATCGAGACCACCCTGGAGTCCATGGACCTGGCCACATATCTGGATGTGACCGCAACGGGAGACTACCAGGCAGCCATTGGAAACTACACAGCCTCCTCTGTTCTGGCATTTTCCCAGGGCGTTTACCACTCCATGTCCATCAACGGCTCCAATAAGACCAGGCTTAACAATCCGGAGATCGACGCCCTGATCGAGAAGGTTCAGGCGACCCTGGATCCGGAGGAGAACGAGAAGGCAGTCACAGAGCTGAGCGACGCGATCAATGAGCTTTGCCCGCAGGCTCCCCTGTTCGTAAGAAACAATATCCGTGCGTATAAGAAGGGCCTGAAGGGCTTCAACATCAACGCAGCAGGATCTACATATTATCACAAAATGAGCTGGGAATAGGAAGTTTCCCAATGCAGCCAGACACAGAAAAGAGCCAGCCTTGGGGTGTCCTCCTTGTGGAAGGGCCCCAGGGCTTTTCTGTGCTGTTTTTTTTATTCCCTTATACCAGTTTATTTTGCGATTTGCGGGTATTCCAAAATCGGTAAATCACATTGAAAAATAATCAAATTAAATTGTAATTATTCCGATTCGTGATATACTAAATCTGTAAAAACAGCCCTCAAACGAGGAGGTAAGAAGATGAAATATTTAACAGTTACACAGGCGGCAGAAAAATGGGATATTTCTGCCCGCTGTGTCCGTTTGCTTTGTGCCAATGGTGAATGCTCATGTGCGGTAAAGTAACACTATAAACTGAAAGATGAGTAGCCCCCTATTCCGTCCGATTTCAAGAAAAAAATGCTCTGGCAAGATGGAACTACCAACCCGCCAGAGCGTTTTATTTAACTGTTCTTATTTCATATATTCGTTACAGCTATGGTTATTGTATTGCTTTTTGATATGGACGATGATAGAGCCATCGGGCTGCTCTGCTTCATCAACAATCTGGAATTTTGTGTTCTTGCGTTCAAGTTGTACTTTGTAGTGTTCCAGTTCGTCTTTTACGGCTTTTACCGCAGCAACATGACCGAGGTCATCTTTTAACTGGAAATGGATAGTTTGTAGCAGACACGCCGCTTTAATTCGTTTCATTGTATTTTCCTCCTATATTTACAGATATGTCATGCTTTGATTGTTTCTGGCATATCTAATTTTTTGCGGATATATGTACCGACTTCCCCGGCACTGATATTGAGAGAAAATGAAAATTCTTGTGCGATAATGGCCTCTACTTTTTTCAGTATTTGTGCGTCACTGGAACAAAGCCCTTTTGCATTATCCTTTGATTTTAAGTAAAGGCAGCTTGCAAGCTGCAATAGTTCACATTCATCACGCCGAGATAAAATATCTTGAAATTTGATTGTCCTTTGTTTTCTGTCATTTGTCCAAGAGATAGTATGGTTTTTGACGCTTAAAATCGTCTGGTCTATATCCTCTGGCGAAAGAATAGGGCGCATTTGCTCAATCAATTTCTGGTTTTCCGCAGGTACAAAGATACAGGCACTTTCTTGATGAACAGGTTTCAGAATGTAATATTCCCGTTCGCAGGTATCAAAACTAAATTTCATAGGACGAATATCTTCAATTTTACAGATACCTTGATTGCCATAGTTTACATAGTCATTTTTTCTGGGCATGAGCTTCCTCCCTTCTGCTTAAAATTACATTACTTGCTGATAATGATTATACCAAAATCAGACACAATTTTTCAAAAGCGATTTTCCCCAAAAATTCTGCGTGTTCCTTTTGTGCAAAATGACAAGCGCAGTGCTACTATACCATTATCATTTTTTTAGAACTTTATTTTGAAGTTGACTTTTGAGGATTTTATCTGATAAAATAATTTAGCCAAGCAGCGAGCAGCGTAGAATCTTTGGTCGATTCTACGCTGCTTTTTTGTTTAGTACAGACAGATTTTCAAGGTGCGTCTGCTGTCGCTTGTGCGTAGTTTTTAGGTAGCTTTTCTCTGATAAAGACTCCAAGAAAATCACACTAAATGGAGGTTCCCCAAATGCAATCAAATCAACAAATCAATTATCTGGGGGAGGAGAAAATTCCTAAGCTAATGCTGAAATTTTCAATCCCCTGTATCTTATCTTTACTGGTCAGCGCACTTTACAACATTGTTGACCAGATATTCATTGGCAACAGTGAATTGAGTGCATTAGGTAATGCCGCAACCGGCGTTGTATTTCCGATTTTCATTATTGCACAGGCTTTTGCGTGGTGCTTTGGAGATGGTTGTGCTGCATACCTAAATATATGTCAAGGTAAAAAGGACACGAAAAATGCACCCGTTTGTATCGGTAGCGGTATTACCATTACCCTGATTACAAGCATCATTTTGTTAGCGGTTTTCTTCCCGTTCAAAACACAGATTTTGACGCTGTTCGGTGCGTCTGAAAATAGTATCGGTATGGCGATTGAGTATTTCAATATCATTCTGCTGTTCTTTCCGATTTTCATGTTGATGAACATGATGAACTCTGTTGTCCGGGCAGACGGAAGCCCGACATGGTCAATGGCTTCTATGCTTACCGGTGCGATTGTGAACATTATTCTTGACCCAGTGTTTATCTTTGGGTTTCACTGGGGAATGAAAGGCGCAGCTCTTGCAACAGTTATCGGTCAAACGGTATCTTTTGTGATTAGTGTTATCTACTTCTTTCACACTAAGACTTTTCATCTGACATGGAAACATTTTATCCCTAAATTTGGAGTGTTCTCTACGGCGCTGAAATTGGGTATATCTTCTTTTATTACGCAGATGACGATAGTGATTATTTCGTTGGTCTGCAACATGATGCTGGCAAAATACGGCGCACTCTCTCAGTATGGCATTGATATTCCGATTGCGATTATCGGTATCGAAAGTAAAGTATTTACCGTAGTTATTAACATTGTTGTTGGTATCATTTTGGGCTGTCAGCCAATTATCAGCTATAACTATGGTGCGAAAAAATATGCGCGTGTCAAACTGATATATCGCTATGTCCTTACTGCAACAATAGTGATTGGGGTTGTATCTACTTTGCTGTTTGAGTTTGCCCCCAATTTAATTGTTGGTATGTTTGGACAACCTACAAATATCCCTAACCCAGCAGATTACTGGCATTTTGCAGAATTAACATTCCGCATTTTCCTGTCTTTAGTAACCTTTACTTGCACGATTAAAATGACTTCTATTTTCTTCCAAGCAGTAGGAAAGCCAGTTCATGCGGTTATTTCATCTGTTACAAGAGATATTATTTGCTTTGTGCCTTTGGTGCTTATACTTCCTCGGTTCTTTGGTGTTGAGGGCGTTTTGTTTGCGGCTCCCGCAGCAGATTTTATTGCTATGATTGTTGCCGTTTCTATGACAGCCCGTTTTATGCGTTCTCTGGGAAAAGAAACCGAATGATTATTTCGCGCCAAGGGATCCGGGTCTGAGCTTTGCTCAGACCCATTGATTTTTCTCTCAGACCCAGCAATAC
>NZ_JAOQJF010000012.1:0-14013 GCF_025567195.1 Alitiscatomonas aceti
CGTGACATTGAAAGTTCCTCCTTATTCTCTTTATTATACATGAATTCTTTGAGAATAAGGTGTCAACTTTATTTATACAACATCAAAATCTTATTTTGCAAAATACTCTTTGATATTCTCAACAACGAAAATAATATCCTTTTCTTCCATATACGGATGCATGGGCAAGGATAGAACGGTCTGGCACAGCATTTCTGTTACCGGGCACTCCTGATATACAGTAAGATCCGCAAAAGCCTCCTGTTTATGCATGGGTTTGGGGTAGTATACCATGGTCGGTATTTCTTTTTCCTTTAAAAATGCCTGAAGACCATCTCGCGTTTCCCGATTCTTCAACTGAATCGTATACTGTGCCCAACTGGATAAATATCCATCAGGTATTACAGGCGTTTTTACAAGATCCTTTAACAGCTCTGTATATTTTTCCGCTACATGATTTACAGCATCCAGTTCATATTCACAAAAAGCCTTGAATTTTGGCAGAAGAATGGCGGCCTGAAGTGTATCAAGTCTGGAATTCCAGCCGATACGTACATTGTCATACTTAAACGAGCCTTTTCCATGCACACGGATGGATTCCAGATAGGCAGCTGTTTCATCATCATTGACAAAAATAGCTCCCCCATCCCCGTAACATCCTAATGGCTTCGCCGGGAAGAAAGAGGTGGTAGCCATATCTCCAAAAATCCCGGCCCGTTTCTTTCCGATCATACCACCAAATCCCTGAGCACTGTCCTCCAGAATCTTAAGTCCATACCGGTCCGCTATTTCCCGAATCCTTGGATAGTTTGCTGGTAAACCAAACAGATCTACAGTAACAATTACACGAGGGGTCAGTCTCCCTTCTTCCAAGACAAGGTTAATCGCTTCTTCCAGACGATCTGGATCCATATTAAAAGTATCTTTGTCCACATCAACAAAAACTGGAGTCGCTCCTTCAAAGGAGATGGTCTCACCGCTGGCAAAGAAAGTAAAATCCGGAACAAATGCAGCATCCCCCTCTTTAATATCCCAGGCCATGAGAGCCATGGAAAGGGCATCCGTTCCGTTCCCACAGGTAATGCAGTGCTTTACGCCTGTGTATTCTGCAAGCTGGGTTTCCAGTTCCTTTACCTGGGGGCCGCTGATGAAGGAGGCGGAGGCAATAACACTCTGGATCTGGGTGTCAATGGAGGGTTTTAGGGTTTCGTATTGTTTTTTTAGGTCGCGAAATTGCATGGTTGGTTCCTTTCTATCCCGTATATAAAAAAATTAATAATTGCTCAGCTTTACAATAGAAGAATATATGTATTTAATATCCCTTTTTTTGTGAATTATAAAAAAAATAAGATATATTATATACATACTCCATCCCAATATACCACCAAGATAAAAATGAAATAGTACAAAACATATTGGAAATAGGAACTCCAACAAACAAAAAGTATCATAGAGATTCAATTTTTTTTCAATCTCTTTTTTGCATAGATAGCATCGATAAAGCAACAAAAAAAGAACAGAAAGTATTGTTGGTAAAAGATTTTTCAACCAAAAGCAGAATATAAACGTTAAAACCGCACTAATAATTGTAACTTTTATATTAATATTCATCATTATTCTTTCCATACGTAAAGCTTTCATATAAGTATTATTAAGTAAAGCCATTTCTGACTCATAAAAAAGAATTGGACATAATAACGCCATATACTCAATGCTTTTTTTATATGCGGGAATCCAGGATATAAGCAATTTAGAAAATGGAAAATAAAATATTAAAATCGTGAAAATAAATATTTGTAGTATAAGCCGTACATTGGAGTATAAGACACCAAGATCCTTTTCATTAGTATTTCTTAACATTGGATAGATAATAATTCCTATCATATTAATGAAGGTAATCATAATTTGAGCTAAAGTCAAACTTAGAGATATTTCTCCAAAAACAGCAATGCTCCAGTTATATTCAATCCCCCATCTAATAATACCAGTAATTAACATGCTTGCCATATTAGAAAATAATAATTTTATTCCAATATGAATATTATTGAAAACAGTTTTAATATCAAAATAAAAATCGGAAATTCTTCTAAAAGCTATATCACGGCAGAAAAATATCAAGACTAATAACGATATAGTTTTACCAATAATATCTCCAATTAGTAAAATTTTATAGCTATTTCCCAACACAAACAAACCATATAAGGCAAAAAATAGATATGTAATCCTATCTGCAAAAATAGATACTGAAAATTCTTTGATTCTTGAGGTTGCTTGAAGTATATATTGGAAAAAAAGTCTCATATTGCTAATGACAAGAGAAATCGCAAGACAACAAAATATGTACTTTTTATTATAATCATATTCAAATAAATAGCTTCCCAAAATAATAAAAAATGCAAAAATGATCTGTAGTCCCGAAAGCAAAATCAGCTGTGAAAAGAGCTCTTTTCGATTTAGCTCTTCATACTTTTTTCCTCCTATCTGGAGGTATATTCCATCATTCCATCCAAGATGAAATACACCTATATATCCTTGATAAAACATAAACAATTGCCAAAATCCATAGTCCGTTATGCGTAATAACTTAGGGACGAATACTGTTAGAATTGCACTAACTAGCATGGAAAATATCTGTACAAACGTAACATATGATAATTTTTTTATAAATATAGATACTCCTTGATACAATTAAGCTTACTCCCAATATACTTTTATTAACCTCTTCCGAATCCAACTATAAAATACATTAATTTGTTTTTCTATAACATTTTAACTCAAAGAATCTTGATATATTTCTTTATAAAAAGAGTTTATTCTATCCCAATCATATTTTATAGAAGCGTGTACACATTGATTTTGTATAATATTATAAGAATTAATTACCTTTTTAATGGCACACACCAAATCATTTGTATTTAATCTTGTGTGAAATCCTACAACTCCTTCAGGAAATTGCTTATCAAAGCCTTCTCCCTTAGTATAAATTATAGGCAAACCTTGGCTTAAAGCTTCTGCATAGACTAATCCAAAGGTTTCTGTCTTAGATGTTAAAACAAATATTGTTGCTTCGCGATACTTTTCGATTAATTGTTCCTTACTCATATAATCAAAGTAACTGACAAAGTCATATTTTTGTATTTTTTTTAGTAAATAAGGTTGAACACATGGACCTACAATATCCACATGGATTGGATACCCCTGATTAATTAACTGTTTAGTCGCTTTGCAAATTAATAACTGATTTTTATTTCTATTAATCCTTCCAACTGAAAGGATTCTAATATTTATATCCATTTCCTTTCTATTCACATTTTTATGGGATGAATAAAAATTATCAATTCCGTATGGGACGATATGTATTTTCTCTTGGATTTCATTATGATATTTGGATGGTATATATTTTTTTAATAAAGTTTCCTCATAGCTTTTTGAAGAAATAATAATGGAAGATGCGTTACGAAGAATTTCAACACCAAGCTTTCGCAGGAATACTATATATTTAAAAAAAATATTTAAATCTGTATTTTGTATAGTAACTATATATGGAGTTCCCCACTCTTTTTTTATTGTGTATGCTACGTACCCATTGGTAAACAATGAATGAGAAAAATTCAAATCAAACTTATAGTTTACATATATCCTTTTATAATTCTTAATTGCTTTATTTTGCTTTACAAAAAAGAAAAATCTATCTATATAATTATAACATGGGCATCTATCTACATTTTCAGCATCACCATTAAAAAAAGAGTGTCCATAATATTGATAATAAAACACCCTTGAATTGGTAAATTCCTTTTGATTCGCTACCAGATCACAAAAAATAGGAGTTTCGTAATAAGAACAAATATGGCAGATAGAATATTTTTTCACAGTTTCCTCCTTGGTGTCAATAACACATTTTAAACTGAATAACATATAGTAGTGGCATCATAATCCATAATAAAATACGCTTATTTTTATTAGATAGGGCAATATTACTGGAAATAATAGGAATAATAAATATAATAAAAAAATCATATGCTCTGTTTATTGCTCGTATAGGATATGCAATTCCGAGAATTATTAATCCAACTCCAACGATTGCTGACATTTTTTCGAGAAAAATGTTGTTAATATTGCAGATTAATATAATTATCCCAATTAATATAAGCATATACCAATCAGTTAAGCCTACTTGATAGTCAAATGTGGATAAATAGCTATCAAACCCTTGTATTCCCATATAACGAAAGAATGATAATGCTATTCCAGCTACTGTTGAAATAATTAATTGACTAGCATTTAAAAGAAGACCCAAAAACAATATTCCCCATTCGATAATAAAACCTTTAATATATCCCCTAATTTTTAGGCTACCTAGTATTAAAATACAAATAAATAATGTACCCATAGAATGCATACATATAGAACAAACCAACAGCAATATACTGCGTATTTTTTTCTTTTCATGCCAATCAGCAACTGCACATAAACCTAACGCTATACTTAGTCCACTTCTTATAGCAATTCCACAGTAATGCATACCACAATAAAACAGAAAAATAGTCCAGATGGTTATTAAATTAGAACTTTTTCTATGTGTAATAGCCTTTTCACACCGACTCATTCCGCTTATCATTAAATAGCATGTTAAGCTTGATATAATTCCAAAAAAAACTCTAAAATGGAAGCCTAATTTCTTAAAAATAGACATTAATTTGACGACGCAATATTCTATTCCTTTGTAACGAAGTCCAAATCGGAAACTCAATTCATTAATAGCATCTGATTGTTCGTAAATCTCTACATATCCTAATGTATCAGCGACTTCTAATGGTCGTAGAGCCATTAAAAAACTTATTGTAAGTATGTTAAACAGAAGAAAAACTGTTTTTGTAGCACATGTAAAACGATATTCTTGAATGCAGATAAACCAGTTGAAGAATGCCACAAACGTATATATCAAAAAAAATAAATTATACATATTTCTTTGCTTTCTACTTGAGGATTAAAAAACAATTTTGAATTGTCCGTTGTCGATTTCTTTTACTTTTGTTCTTAACCTTATATAATTTTCCTTAAAATCCGGATGGAAAAATGACTTCAAGAAAAAATTAGTTAACGTCAAGAATCTAATAGTATTAACTTGGTATTTGGAGGGATTGCAATATCTTTTAAAACAGTAATAAAGACTTGCGTATCTATGATAGTCAGAGAAACCATTACCGATTTTACGGGTTGAGGCGCCATGATTATGTACAATTATAGCCTCGGGGCAATAACATGCCATTAAATTTACATTTTGTAGTTTCTTACCTAAAATATATTCCTCTGCATATAAAAAGACATTATCGTCAAAAAGTCCTATTTGTTTAAACACATCCGATGAAATCAAAAAACAGCAACCTGAAACCATACCTTCAAACGTAATCGATGTATCCCAATTTTTGACTGAATAACAACTATCTAATTTGGGAAATATCTTCCTTACATAATAAAATGGTTTTTTATCTGTAAGAGCAGATGCAAATGTATAATTTTTTCTAAGAAATTGTCCATTTTCTCGCATTGGTGTATATATTTTAGGCCCAACTATTGCCACCATTGAACTTAATTCCTTTTTCATGATACTCACAATATCATTTAAAATGATAACATCACTATTTAAAATTAGTATTTCAGATGCTCCTTCGTTGATTGCAGTGCTAATCCCAACATTGTTTCCTCCAGAATAGCCTAGATTTTTATCAAGAAAAATGGTATTTACATTGCAATTAGATGAATATTTATTTTTTAGTTTATCTTTACAGGACTCCTCTGAAGCGTTATCTACTAAATATATTTTGTATTCACACTTAATTCGTTTTTCAATTGCACTGATGCATTCTATGGTTGCGTCATAGGTATTATAATTTAATACTACAATGCCTGTCATTTGGTTAATCTCCTTGTTTATAAGTATATTTTTATCTGACATAAACTTTTATTATCGATCACATTAGATTCTGCTGTATGACTCGGCAGTAATACAAATAATAATATCTTACCTTTCCACAAAGCATTTACCTATCATACAGTATGAATACTATTTGCTGCAGATATAAACAACACCTTCATATTTTGTCCCCCCCCCTTATCGGACTCCCTTCCTCAAAGCATTAATGAAATCTCGGTGAGGAATGGCAAAATTTCCAGTTACACTTTCTCCATCATTCACATTTTTCGTAACAACAGCTCCCATATTTGCTCTCGAGTTTGTTCCGATCACAAGTCCATTTTTCAAAATAGCTCCGATACCAATCCAGGCATTTTCCTTTATAATCGTTCTTCCCCCAATTATAGCACCAGCAGCTATGAGAACTTTCTGTTTAACTTTCGCAGCATGTCCGATATGGACCAAGTTATCAATTTTCGAGTAATCTCCAATTTCGGTATTGTCCCACGGATAAATGGCTCTGTCTACGCAACTCCCATTTTGAATTTCCACATTTTCCCCAATTTTGACCCCCCCATAGTGATTTACTGGTAAAATAGCATTTTGGATTCTTTTAAATTCAAACCCAACTCCTCCAATTTGCGCACCGGATCGAATGACACTATTCTTTCCAATGACACTATTTGCATGGATATATGCAAAGGGTTCCACAATTGCTCCAGATTCTATGATTACATTATGATCTTCAATAACCGCTAGTTCACTAATTTGAGCATCTGATGATATATAATTTTCAAATAGTGGACGTTTGTACTCTAAATTATCCTTCAATGAATTATGTAATTGAAAAAAAAGGATCCTTGGATTTTCCGAAAGCACAAGTCCATATTTTCTATTAAACTGGGATATGTTATCCAAAATTTCTTTTGTGATAATCAGCATAGATACATTAGAGGGGATTTTCTGTATATACTTTGGAGAATCCAGGAAGGAAATCAATCGTAAATCTGTTTGAGACTCTAATAAACCTAATGTATCAAATTCGTGCTCCTCAATAATCGTTATCTCTTTGAGCTCCTCTTCTGGCAACAGATTACTAATGCGCATAAGTATTCCTCCAAACTTCTCAACTAATTTTCAAAAGGTTCCTCTCATATCTATACTTCCGAACTCATCCAAAGGAAGGCTTACTGCACATCCTTCCTTCTGGCTCTTATAAATCGCCAGTACCAGTTCCAGTGCATCACGTCCGGCATATGCATCTACATAGGGCTTCCGGTCATTCTGGATTGCGTCGATCATGTCTGCAAACAGGCTGGTATGACCGTTTCCATATACATTGCTGGTTTCCTCCTGAAGTCCTTTATTTTTTATATCTGCCTCGGATTCATCCGAAAAATCCCAGACATCAATATTATTTGTAGAGGTCCCGCCAATTTTCACAGTTCCCTTTTCCCCGAAGATATACAGGGTTTCTTCCAGATTCTTTGGATATACATTTGTGGTCCCCTCGATCGTGGCAATCGCCCCATTTTTAAATTTTACAACTGCCATTCCCACATCCTCAGCTTCCAGATAATCATGGAACTGCTGACGTGTCTGTCCATATACCTCCTCAATCTCACCGCCGAAAGTCCAGCGGAGCAGATCGATTCCGTGAATACACTGGTTCATCAGTGCGCCGCCATCCTGGGCCCATGTTCCGCGCCAGGGAGCCTGATCATAATATCCCTGATTCCGGTTCCAGCGTACATGGATGGATCCATGAGATAAACGTCCAAAACGTCCTGCTTCTAACGCATGTCGCATTTCCTGTACAGCAATGTTGAAGCGGTTCTGATGGCACGCGCTTACCTTCACATGCTTTTCTTCGGAACACCGAATAATTTCATTGGCATCAGAAATACTCATAGCCATAGGCTTTTCAATGATCACATGAACTCCATGGTCGATACAGAAAAGAGCGATCTCCGCATGGATCCCGCTTTCTGTCGCAATACTGACCAGGTCCGGCTTTACTTCCTGTATCATGCTCTTATAGTCTGTATAGCGCAGGATAGACATGTCGTTCTGTAACTCATGCTTTGCAAGAAGTACTTCCATATGCTCTGGTACCACATCACAAACAGCCGAAATCTCTAACTGGTTATTTACCGCTGCCTTCATATGGTTTGTGGCGATCCGGCCACACCCAATCAATGCGTATCTCATAACATCCTCCATTTTTATAACCTACAGTCTCCAGAAACTCATTCCACTGGCACGAAGTTCATCCATACGGTAAATGCTCTTTACATCGATCAGAACCTTCTCTTCATCGACCAGTCCATCTTTAAACAGAGTTTTGATTTCCATCATAGACATAGAGCGGTATTCATTATGCCCCACAGCTACGATCACACAGTCCGCCTTTGGAAGCTTCTTAAATTCCGTAAGCTCCACTCCATACTCCTTCTTTGCCACATCCGGATCCGCCCAGGAATCCGACACGATAGGATTGATATCAAATTCTTTCAAATGTTTTATGATGTCAACTACCTTGCTGTTTCTTGTATCCGGGCAATTTTCCTTAAAGGTGATGCCTAAAATCACCACAGTTGCTTTTTTCGGAGCCATACCAGCCTCGATCATCTGCTTGATAGCGGCATCCGCCACAAAAGCTCCCATACTGTCGTTAACTTTGCGTCCATTGAGAATGATCTGGCTGTGATACCCCAGCTTCTCTGCTGCATTGGTCAGGTAATAGGGATCCACGCCAATGCAGTGACCGCCCACAAGGCCCGGACGGAATCCCAGTGCATTCCACTTCGTATTCATACCTGCCAGGACCTCATCTGTATCGATCTGCATCTTATCGCAGATCATGGCGATCTCATTCATAAATGCGATATTGATATCCCTCTGACTGTTCTCAATCACCTTTACTGCCTCAGCGGTTTTAATGGTAGATACCGAGAAGGTACCGGCTTTAATGACGATATCGTACACTTTCTTGATTTCTGTTGCCGATTCTTCATCCATACCAGAGACGATCTTCTGGATTTTGGTCAGTGTGTGAACACGGTCTCCAGGATTGATCCGTTCCGGGGAATAGCCGATTTTCCAGTCCACGCCACATTTTAATCCAGATTCTTTTTCGATGATCGGAATACAGATATCCTCTGTCACACCGGGGTAAACCGTAGATTCAAACACAACAATGGTTCCCGGCTGCATATTTTGTCCCACCAGGGCAGAAGCGCCTTTCACTGGTTTCAGATCTGGGCTGTTATCATCTTTGACCGGTGTAGGAACAGCCACAATAATGAATTTTGCCTCTTTTAGACGCTTAGGATCTGCTGTAAAATCTACCGTCGTATTCTGAATTGCATCTCCGATCTCATTGGTGGCATCAATGCCATTTTTATATTCATTGACCCGCGTTTCATTGATGTCAAATCCAATGACCGGGACATGCTTTGCAAATTCAACAGCAATGGGCATGCCTACATAACCTAAACCTACCAGTGCCAGTTTCTCTTTTCCAGAAATTAAATCATTATAAATTCCGTTAAACTTCATATTTTCTCCTTAAAATAAGGCTGCAAAATCAGCAGCCAGTTTTTCATATGTGAAATGGGAAAAAATTGCTTTTTTTCCATTTTCTCCTATTTTCTTTCGCTTCTCTTGATTCATTTTTTCAATTTGCCTAATTGCATCTATGACTCCTTCAATATCGTTGGATTTGCACATGAATCCACAATTATATTCCTCAATGATTGTCTGTGGGGTTGTAAATGCACATATAATTGGCTTTCCAGCCATCATAGAATCAAACATTTTATTCAAGCATAATCCGAATCGGTAAAGTGGTGAATCTGCCCCTCCCATATAAATACAATCAAATTTTTCCACTAACTTTGGAACGGCTTGTTTTGATATTGACGGAAGAAAATGCACTTGATCCAGATTTTCTTCCTCTTTCCGTTTAAGGAGACGTTTCTTCTCTGCCCCATCCCCAACCAGAACAAAAGAAATTTGGGAATCATTCATTTTCTTTGCCACATCCAAAAGTATATCCAGTGCATTTGAAAGGGCATGTCCGCCAAAATATCCAACAATAAACTGACCTTTATGCTTCTCAAAAAAATTTTTATGTATTTCTGGCAATGGAGCTGGATTTTCCCATTCACTTATTACCACGCCGTTAGGAATACATACAAATTTCTCTGCATTCATCCCATGATCTATCATGTAAGATTTTGCATGTGGTAATAATGATACAACCCGGTCTGAATGCTGATATGCCGAGTTCTCTGCAAACTGCATTAAAACTACAAAAGGATGTCTCTTGGACATTCCCCCAACTTCATATAAAGTAGCTGGCCACATATCATGAACCTCATGTATAAGCTTAATATCCTTTAAGCAATATTTCCGTATCCTTTGTCCAGCATAGGTATCCAATGGATAGGTAGAGGAGGTGATGACCACATCTGGCTTCCATTCCCTCGCGATCACTTTTGCCTTCAGCCATATTTTTCCGACAAAACGGAACATTGTCAGGGCACGCCGTGCTCCATTTCCGTCATAGTCTCCGGTCCGAAGCCAGTGATAACGGATTCCATCTATTTTTTCTATCTGCCAGTCCCTCTGTACTTTGGGATTTTTTCTACGCAGATGGGAATAATCGGCTGCAATGATATCAACCTCATGGCCTTGCCGGATCCATTCCTGGGCCATATAATAAGGCCGGAATTCCATTCCCATTTCCGGACTGCCAGCATAATGATTTATCAATAAGATTTTCATCTAAATATAAGTCCTTTCCGTCCATCGCGCAGAGAGCCTCTTAAATTACCGCCGCTACTGTTTTAAAAAGCACCTGTACGTCTCTTAGGATAGACGTTTTTTTTAGCTCTATAAAATTCCATTTCATCTTCTCCGGTAATATCTTCTCCACATAAACCCGGTCGGCCTCCTCTCCACAGACCCCCTGCAGCAGCCGTTCCTCGTCTTTATAGCAGATACTGGCCATGGAGGTCACTCCTGCCGGCAGCAGCAGTGTGGCGTACATCTCATCCGTATATTCCTTAACAAATTTTGGTACCTCCGGCCGGGTTCCCACAAAAGTCATTTCACCCTTCCAGATATTGATCAGCTGCGGAAGTTCGTCCAGGCGGCATCCCCTGAGAAAGGAACCGGCCCGTGTGATCCTGGGGTCCTTCCCGACTGTCACCTGGCTCCCGATCCGGTCTGCGTTGACGACCATGGTCCGGAACTTATAGATCTCAAAGGGCCTTCCATACTGGGTGATCCGTTTCTGGCGGTAGAATACAGGACCTTCCGAATCCATCCGGATCCAGATCCCGAGTCCCAGCAGGACCGGGGAGAGGAGGATGAGCATGACACTGGACATGGAAAAGTCAAACAGCCGCTTTAGATACAGGCTGTACCGCTTTTTTTCCAGTGCCTTGTAGTAAGGACGCACTGCATCGGTCCTCATGAATTCCGGAAGTTCTTCCCAGCGCCTTAACATGCCTTCTCCCTTTTCTGGATATACGGCTTCACAACGCTGGCGTAGGTTTCTGCCACATATGTAACCTCCGCATCCGACAGTTTTGTGTGGAGCGGCAGCGTGATCTCATTTACAAAGTGTCCATATGCATTGGGGTAATCCTTCATATCAAACCCCATATTTTTATATGCAGTCATCATCGGAAGCGGTTTGTAATGGACATTGCAGGCGACACCTGTCTCCGCCATCTTTACAATGATCTCCTGCCTCTGCTCCAGGCTGATCCCCGGGATCCATGTCAGATACAGATGACCGGACGATGTACAGCCGCTGGTGTAATGCTCCAGAGTGCCCACTCCCACAGGCCTTAAGACCTGGTCGTACTGCCGGATGATCTCCTTCCGCCTCATCAGCAGCCCCTCATATCTGCGCAGCTGGGCCAGGCCGATTGCAGCCATGATGTCTGTCATGTTGCATTTGTACCATGGCCCGGCAATGTCATACTCCCAGGCTCCCAGCTGGGTTTTTGCAAGGGCATCCTTGGACTGCCCATGAAGGGAATACAGCTGGAGCTGATGGTATATATCCTCATCCCCGATTCCTGGGATCGGGTTCCACGTAAGGGCTCCCCCCTCGGCTGTGGTCAGGTTCTTGACTGCATGGAAACTGAAAGAGGAGAAATCCGCAATGCTTCCTGTTTTTTTCCCATGCCGTTCTGCCCCAAAGGAATGGGCAGCGTCTGCACATACCGCGATCCTCCCCATGGCCTCCTGCAGCTGGTTTGCGGGACGGAACAGAGCTTTTTTTCTTTCCGCGATCGAGAAGATACGGTCATAGTCGCAGGGGATCCCACCGATATCCACCGGGATCACGGCCTTTGTATGCTTTGTGACTGCTTTCTCCAGTGCCTCATAATCCATTTCCAGGGAATCTGGCTGGGTATCCACCAGGACCGGACGGGCTCCTACATGGCAGATCACAGAGGCGGAAGCCGTATAGGTATATGCCGAGGTGATCACTTCGTCTCCCGGTCCGATCCCCAGAATACGCAGGGCCATTTCTGCACAGGCAGTCTGCGAGTTCAGGCATACCGCACGTTTCACTCCGCAGTAATCTGCGATCTGCCGTTCAAACTCCTTGGTCTTTGGTCCCGTGGTGATCCATCCGGAACGCAGGGCCTCTGCCACCTCCTGGATCTCTTCCTCTGTGATATCGGGCGGTGAAAATGGGATCTTCATCATAGCTTCTTCCCCCTTGAAATTCTGCAAATACAGTTTTTTAATGAAAAATCGCTGCCAGCTGTATCTGCTGGCAGCGACCAGTCTTATCCTGCGGGTGGCTTTACAGCCACTCCTTTATCCTTTGACGTTTTTCGGTTCTTCCGGATATTCCTAGTTTCCACTTTGTCATGGTCAGGACTTTATCCCCGCCGGATGATACGTCCCCACAATCCGCATCACATCCTCCCGGATCCCGTCCCCGTCCTCATTGGCGGTCACATAAAGTTCCTCCAGCTGCCCCTCAAACCTCTCCATATCGAACTCGATGGGTTTCCCGATATGGATCAGCTTATTGGGCGTGTCCTGCATTCCTTCCTCGTTCATGAGAAGCTCCTCATATAACTTCTCCCCGGGCCGCAGGCCCGTGAACACGATGGGGATATCCACATCCGGCGTGTACCCGGACAGCCGAATCAGGTTCTTTGCCAGGTCCAGGATCTTCATGGGCTCCCCCATGTCCAGGACGAAGATCTCCCCGCCCCTGGCATAGGCACCGGCCTGTAATACCAGCGACACCGCCTCCGGGATCGTCATGAAATACCGGATGATATCCGGGTGGGTCACCGTCACCGGACCGCCCTGCTCGATCTGCTTTTTAAAGAGCGGGATCACGGACCCGTTGCTCCCCAGTACGTTCCCGAACCGTACGGCTACAAAGTCCGTCTTCGACCTTGCGTTCATCATCTGCACCACCATCTCGCACATCCGCTTGGACGCCCCCATGATGTTGGTGGGGTTCACGGCCTTGTCCGTGGAGATCAGCACAAAACGCTTAGTACCATACTTGTCCGCCGCTTTCGCCGTCTTATATGTACCGAACACGTTGTTCTTGATGGCCTCGTTGGGGCTGTCCTCCATGAGGGGCACGTGCTTATGGGCCGCCGCATGGTACACGATGTCGGGACGGTATTTCTCAAACACCGTCTCGATCCGGTGGGTGTTCCGGACAGAGCCGATGAGCACCACCAGGTCCAGGTCCGGATACTTTTCCTTAAGCTCCAGCTGGATGTCGTAGGCGTTGTTTTCGTAAATATCAAAGATAATTAACTGCTTCGGGTTATGGCTTGCCACCTGGCGGCACAGCTCGCTTCCGATGGAGCCGCCTCCCCCGGTCACTAAGACCACCTTCCCGCTGACGTAGCCCATGATCTCGTCTAAGTTCACCCGGATGGGATCCCGGCCTAAAAGGTCCTCGATCTCCACATTCCGGAGCTTTGCGATGCTCACCTCGCCGTTGATCAGCTGGTAGATGCCCGGCAGGATCTTCACCTGGCAGCCCGTCTCCCGGCAGATCTCGATGATGGCCTTCCGCTCCTTGGCGGAGGCGGAGGGGATGGCGA
>NZ_JAOQJF010000012.1:14323-92761 GCF_025567195.1 Alitiscatomonas aceti
TAAGAGCATCATCCCGGCGATCTGTACCAGGGAAGCCAGGCCGCAGGCCGCCACCACATGGAGGGCTTCCCGGACCCCGGCCACGCTCCACATGGTGGAGTACATCCGGGCCAGGAAGAAGATCACCAGGGAGGCCAGGATATAATAGGGAAGGAACTCCAGGGCCGCCCGGGCGTATTCCGGCGGGATCTTGGAAATATTTAAATCAAACCGGACAAAAAGGCCTAAAAAAGAGGCCAGGCAGAGCGCAAGGACGTCTGCGGCCATTAAGATGCCCATGCGGACGCGCTTGTCCCTGGGCAGGTATTTTTCCAGAAATTCGTACATCAGATCTTCCTCGGATTCGTTTTTTCACGGGATACACCCGTTTTACTTCCCATAATCGTCCTTATGGGAAGTTTTTGCGTATATCATTGACCGGCACCTCCATGGACATGTCCTGTCCGAAGAGATGTACTCCGATCTCTACCGTATCTTTTTTGACTTTCCAGATCACTCCCGACATATTTTCAAAGGATCCGGAAATCACGCTGACATGGTCGCCTGCGGCATAACCGTGGTCTTTCTCCGGCTGTGCGGCATGGTAAAACTCCGGCATCTCCAACGGGGTCTCAACCTTTCCATAACGGATCTCCTGTTGGATATCTTCCTTTAAGATAACCCCCAGGGCCACGGTCTTATAGCTCCCCATCATCTTCAGCCGGATGATCACATAACGCTTCTTATACTGGGCCTTTACGATGGAATCTGCATATTCTTTCAAAGGTCCGCATACGCGGAGGATCCGCCCTCTTCCATCCAGCTCCACGTAGGAAAGCCGGACAATATGCTGGTTTTTCAGCATATTCGCGAAAAACGCTTCTTCTTCCTCTTCAATGGAAAGAAAGTCAAAATTTCCATCGGCGATCATCTTGGACATGGCAGGAACCTTCTTCAGACACAGGTACAGCTCCTTCGGCGTATCCGAAACAATGAACACATATCCCGGAAACAGCCGCTCCACATGGACGACGCTTTCCTGCTGCTTTCTCCATACCCTTTCGTAATATGCCACAAAACAATCTGTGTACAGTTCTTTTGGAACGATCTCTTCAATATAATGGACCAGCTCCTCTTCTCTTCCAGTCATTGTCTGCAATACATACCACATGATGATTCTCCTTTTAGGGTAGGCTCCGCCACTCCGCGATCCGCCCTTCGGCGTCCCAGATTCATTCAGGCACGTTATGTGCGACCAGTATAACCCCTTCCAAAAGCCCGCAGCCTTCAAACTCTCAAGCTTTTGTCCGGTTTTAGCTCATATCATTATAGCATCGCAGTACAGCTTTTTCAACCCTTCTTTTCGATACCAGGGCCTAGTATATCACATCTTTCTCTGGCTGTGCGTTCCAATTTCTGCAAAGCATCTGCGATTATGACATAAATACCAGAATTTGTCTGTCTGCCCGAAAGCTGTGCTGCACCGTCTTACAGAATCCGGATTTTCCGCATTTTACGCCATTCCTATGCCTCCTGCTTCCTCTCCGCTTCCTTCACCACCGCCGCCACGATCTTCTCCACATCTGCAATAAACTCCTCAACAGTCTCCCGGGAAATGGGCTCCTTTTGCGCATCCGCATGGCGGCGGTCTGACTGATGGGCGATCATATTGCGGCGCTGAAACAGGCTGTTTAACCGGCGCTTCATCTTATCTCTGGGCTTTTCCGAAGAGCC
This sequence comes from Alitiscatomonas aceti, assembly GCF_025567195.1. Taxonomy (NCBI): domain Bacteria; kingdom Bacillati; phylum Bacillota; class Clostridia; order Lachnospirales; family Lachnospiraceae; genus Alitiscatomonas; species Alitiscatomonas aceti. Next base: position 16,037 of record NZ_JAOQJF010000012.1, read on the forward strand.
CTGCTCCCAGAAAGCGTCTTTGGCGATCTGCATAACATCCATCCCCAGAAGACTGATCTGGTCCTTTACCGTATCCCAGGATGCCATAGTGACAGTTCCGTATGTATCATTGATAAAATCCAGGAACCATGCGTCACTGTCCCTGTCCCTCATGGCCGCCTCAACCACTCCCATATGTACCATGATGTTCTCATATTTCACAGTGCTGTTCCAGCTTCCCGCGTGTATTTCACACAGACCATATTTCGTCAGCTCGTGCATAAAGAAGTCCAGGGCGCTTTCCAGGAAAACGATCTGGGAACGCCAGATATTTTCTCCCTCTTCTGTCCTCCCGCCCTGGACCAGCTCCTCCGCCACGGCAAACTGCCCCCGGACTGCGCTTATGTTTTCCTGAAAATGCTCCGTGATCTTATCCAGAGGAAACCGGACTACCGGTATCTTCGCCTTATCTCTTGTACCCTCCTCGCGAGGTCTCAGTTCCAGATTCCGTCCTGCCATCAAAGCTTCCCCCTGCTATTTTTCGATCTGTTTTTCAAACTCTTCCCAGAAGTTCTTATTTCTCATGGGAATCGCCCCATATTTTCCAAGGATATACCCGTTTTTCAGGTTTTCTGTTTTTCTCACATTCCGTATCTCCATCAGAGAGTACAGGTTTGTGGCCCTCTCTTCGTTCAGCTCTGTGAACCAGATCTGATCCCTCCGGAACAGGTTCGAGTCCAGGAGACTGGTATCATGGGTAGAGAAGATCAGCTGGGCCGAAAATCTGTCTGACGTTCTCTGGAACAATTCTGCGATCTGGTAGATCAAGGCTTCATGGAGGCAGGTTTCCAGCTCGTCACAGATCAAAACCCGGCCCTTGCTTAAGATATCGATCAATGGACATAAAATTTCAAACAGCTTTTTCACGCCATCCGACTCCTCTGTCATCAGATCCGTTTCAAACTGATCGTAGACCACCTGGGCTTCGATCCGTTTTGTCTGGTTCTCCGGAATCCTTACATCCCTGATCTGGTTCCCCAGAAGCCGCATCAGGATCAGAAAAATTTTCTTGATGTCTGGATCCCGCCTCATCAGATTCAGCGAATAATCCATCCAGTTATTCTTCTTTGAATCATAGATCACCAGATCTCTGGTAAAAAACAAAAAGGCAGCCTCCACTTCTTTTACGTTGGAAAAGTTTGCCCCGCAGGCCAGAAACAGGCGGTTTTCCTTTAGGACGTTGAGGCTTTGCTGAAAGGAACTCTTATACCGGTCTCCCGGCGTAACGGCCTGACCGCTGCGCTCAAAGATCTTCACCTGGCGGCCCTTTGGGAAGTAGTACAGATATTCCTCCGCGATCTCCTGGTCCTGAACAGTAAATCCATATGCATAGCGAATCCCTTCTTTTAAAAACTGAATCGCATAGCTGCTGGCGTCTCCCTCTTCGCTGGTCTTATGTTCCGATTGCGGTACCTTTTCCCCCGGCTGAAAGCGCATGCTCTTATCCACCATAAGTGCACAGAAATTCAGCGCGTCAATAAAATTGCTCTTTCCGGAGCCATTAGGGCCGTAGATCACCGCCGTCCTGAGGATCCGCATCCCATTATGGAGCTTTAAAGATTTCTCATGAGTATCATCGCTTCCGGCGAGCATGGAAAATGTAATTTCATTTTTAATGGATTTATGATTGGAGCACCTGAATTCCAATAGCATACCGATTACCCCTGTCGTTTTATTTACCACCATAATACCCCTCATATCCATGTTCTGTCAATGTAATCTGCACAAAATCCGCAGATTGAACAAATAAAACCTATAATCAGTATGTCTATCTCTCTGCTTTTTATTCTTCCGAACTCGTCAGCCAGCTCCATTCCGCAAAAAACCGGGCCGCCGCAGAACACCGGCCTAAAAGCCTCCTGTCCCGCAGCGCCCCGGCTGCTCCTATCTCTTCTCGTACATCTCCGCCGTATAATGGATCACTCTGGTCCCGCTGTTCTCAAACTGGAACGGCACATATAAAAGGTCCTCCATGGCCTTTGCCACAGCCTCTCTCTTATCCTCCTCCACATAAAACAGCAGGAAGCCGCCTCCTCCGGCGCCCAGAAGCTTTCCTCCAAGAGCCCCGGCCTCGATCCCCTTGGCATAAAGACCATCGATGGAGTCCGTGGAGATCCCGCTGGAGATCCCGCGCTTTAACTTCCAGGTGTAGTCCAGAAGCCGGCCGAACTCATTGAGATCCGTCTTTGTGGTCAGCACCTTCTCCGCCTCGTCCACCAGGGACAGCATTTCCAGAAGCTGCCGTTCCTTATCGGCCATGTCCTTCTGGGTGGTCTTCTGGATATCTGAGGAGAACCGGGAAAAGCCGGTGAAAAACAGCATCAGATTCCGGTTTAACTGGGCCTTCCGTTCCGGGGAGATGATCACTGGATTCACCTCGTAGCCGTCGGCGTTAAAGTTGATCCGGTTCAGGCCGCCAAAGGATGCGGCGATCTGGTCCTGGACTCCTCCGCTTTCCTTGCAGAGCACCCGCTCCAGATAGATGGCGTCGTCGGCCAGCTTCCGCTTATCGGCGTATTTGCCCTTTAAGGCGTAAAACGCGTTCAGCATGCCCACGGCAAAGGAGCTGCTGGTGCCCAGGCCGGACCGGGCCGGCAGGTCTGCCTCATAGGTCAGGCGGATCTCCTGCATGTCCAGATACTTCATGGCCTCCCGGATAGCCGGATGCTCGATGGCCTCCACGTCGGTCACCCGCTCGATCCTCGAGTAGGACAGCTCTGTGGAATAATCGAAGAACCGCGGCAGATGGCGCACGTTCACGTAGCAGTATTTATCAAAGGTGGTGGAGATCACGGCTCCGCCATGCTCCTTATAAAATCCCGGGAAATCGGTCCCGCCGCCAAAAAAGGACATGCGGAACGGCGTCTGTGTAATGATCATGAGCTCCCTCCTAATCCATCTCCAGGATCTTCTCCACGGCCTCCAAAAGGTCCTTGCAGACAAGATCCGGCGTCACATCGTATTTTTTATCCTTTCCGGCCTCTCCGGTCAGCACCAGGGCGGTGCGCATTCCGGCGTTGATTCCTGTCTGGATATCTATGGTGGTGTCTCCCACCATCCAGGAGGCGGAAAGGTCAATGTTATATTTTTCTGCCGCCTGTTCGATCAGGCCAGTCTTTGGCTTCCGGCACTCACAGGGGATCTTGTAGGCCGGATTTTCCTCCGGGTATCCCTTGTCCGGGTGGTGGGGACAGAACAGGATATCGTCCAGGAACACGCCCTCCTTCCCCAGAAGGGAGGAAAGCTTCCGGTGGATATTTTCCACATCTTCGATCCTGCAGAGGCCCCGGGCCACCACCGGCTGGTTGGTGATGACGATCCCCAGACGGCCCGACTGGTTGATCCGTTTCACCGCCTGGACCGCACAGGGCTCCAGCTCAAAATCCTCCTCCTTATATACCAGGCCCCGGTACTGGTTAATGGTGCCATCCCGGTCCAGGAAGATGCATTTCTGCTTTCTGCTGAGGGATTTCTCCGCAATAAAGCCCCGTTCAATATCCTTTAAGGTCTGCTGGATCCGGTCCACGGTCCCCACATCCTTGACATACTCCGGGGAGCGGTAGCCGTACACCGGCTCTCCGTCCTGGATCATGCCCTGGATCACATCGTTTTCCAGGTTCCGCTTCACCGGCTCCGGAACCCGGTCACATATTTTTCTGTTAAACACGAAAATTCCAGCATTCACACAATTTTCATACCAGTAGTCCCTGGTATTGTGCTTGGAGTCGAATTTCCGCACCCGGTCGTCCTCATCTAACACCAGGAGATCCGAGTCATAAGGATGGCCGTTGGGATGGACGAACAGCGTGGCCGCTGCCTTTTTCTTCTCATGAAAGGCCAGCATCCGGCCAAAATCAATGTCAAAAAACAGGTCCCCGGACATCATGAAGAAGGTCTCCTCCACCATATCCTTTAAATAATAGAAGGAACCGGCGGTGCCCAGGGGCGTTTCCTCCACAAAATACCGGATCCGTACCCCAAAACGCTCCCCATCTCCAAAATATTCCTGGATCTTTTCGCCCAGATGGCCGATGACCATGAGGATATCGGTGATCCCGTGGGCCTTCAGCCTCTCCACCTGCCATAATAACAGCGGTTTTCCCGCCACCTCCACCATGGGCTTCGGTATCTCGTCTTTCGTAAGGGCCGCCAGGCGCGTTCCCTTTCCTCCGGCCATGATCACTGCCTGCATATGCACACTCTCCGTTCTATATGGATTCATTTTCCTTTTTCTTTAACTGTCTGCTGACGCCCATGGCCAGAAGCTGCACCGTCACAGGCATAGCCACCGGAAGGTTTAAGTTCACCGTGGCCTGGACCGCATAAGCCGCCAGGGCAAACAGGCAGGCCGCCACCTCCGGCCGGTCTTTGAGGTTCCTTGCCATCCAGACAATGGAGGTGCCCAGCCATGCCATATAGGACAGCATGCCGAACAGGCCGATGGTGATCAGATAATGGAGGTATTCGTTATGGGCGTTGTCAAAGATCACATTGCCCAGCTCTCCCAGATAATAATTTTCCATGAGCACCCGGAAGGTCTCCGGCCCATAGCCAAAGATCTTGTCCTTGGTGGTGAAAAACTCCTTGAAAACCTCCATGGACCGGATCCAGGCATAGCCCCGGTTGGTCCCCCAGGCGTCATTGAACACCACATATTTGCTGATGGCCGCATACTTTTCCGCATTCCCCGCCGCATTGGCGTCGTAAAGCACATAGATGACTCCAGCCGCAATGACGGCCAGAAAGCCAAGCCAGACAAAGCAAGGCCATTTGCCGATCCGGTCCTTTTCTCCCTTTCTCCGGATGGTCAGCACCGTCAGCACCGCCGCCGCGATCCACAGGGCCAGGACGATCTCCTTAAAACGCTCGTACTGGACGAACATGGTAAAGAGGCTGTCGATGCCCAGGACCTTGTCCGCGTATTTCACATTGGCCCATTCCACGATCCAGGCCGCCGTGAAGAACCCCGCCGCCGCCATAAGGTATCTCCGTATCCCGCTCCAGGTCCGGAACAGATAAAGGGGCAGGAAGCCCAGAAGCGCTCCCAGGGTCAGATAGGCGTTGTCGCTGGTTCCCATGATGATGGCCACGCTGGACACCATCATGGCGGCAAAATACCAGAGCCTCTTCCTCCAGTCCTTATCCAGGGTAAATAAGGTCATGGACACTGCCAGTACCGCGCCCACATAAACGGTGTACGTATTAATGTTTCCAAAGGTGGATACAAAGGTGGCATGCTGGTCCGCCGAAAGCTCTGCCTTAAAGTGGAGCAGATCCATCCGGAAATAGTCGGTGATGCCGAAGCCGCAGACCAGCATTCCCGTCACCAGGAACAGATCCAGATACCACTGACGGAACCGGAAAAACCGGGTCACCAGGAAGTAGACCACCGTATAGAGGGTGATCAGAAATACGCCGTTATACCGGCCGAAGGTCCCCCAGAAGGCATCCCAGCGCCAGTCCACGCAGAGGATCCAGGAAATGACATTGGCTCCCCAGAACGCCAGCATGGCCCAGTCCACAAAATTCAGCCCTCCAAGGATCCGCTTAAAAAATCCGCTTCCTCCCTTTTCACTGCCGTCCCCTCTGAAAAATCCCGCGATCCGGCCGCTGAAGATCCCGTAAAAGAGCATCAGCGCCATGGCCGCAATGGAGGCGACACAGTAAAAATGGTACTTGGTCTCCAGAATGTTGTAATAATAGTTATCGTATGCCAGGGGAAAGATACCCAGCACCGCCACGGCGAACACGCCCATGATCCCGGCCATGCTCCTGGCGTCTTTCTCCCGCAGTTCGGGGCTGTCCGCCCCTTTCTGCCTCTTTCCAGATACTTTATTTGACATATCTCTTACTCTGCTGCGGCCTGCGCCGCATTTTCCTTTCCTGTTTTCCTTGTTTTTAGAGAAAAAACCAGGTATAGTATACCATTCTCCGCCATTTTCCGCAACGGTATGCAGAGGGAAATCTCCCAGGCTTCCGGCGCGGGGCAAGGAAAAGACCGGCCGCCCCGGCAGATCGTCTCCGCCGGACCGTCCGGTCCTGCGCCTTATGGCGTAAAATTTATACTTCAAAGATCATATCGCCGTAGCTGGGGAAGGGCCAGTATTCCTTGTCCACGATCATCTCCAGACGGTCCGCAGGCTCTCTGAGCCGGTTCATGGCCGGTACCATCTCATCGTAGCAGAAGTGGGCCCGCTCCTTCATATTAGACATGGTCCCTGCCTTCTCCAGATCCTTCCGGATCTCCTCCATGGCGTTTTTCATGGCAGCCAGCAGGCTGGAGACCTCCAGCACCAGCTCCGTCTGCACACTCATGTCAGCCTCCGGGCAGGCGGTCCTTACTTCATTGAGGGACCTGGCCAGATCTCCCGAATACCGGATCACTGCCGGAATGATCTGCTTTCCAGCCATGTCTGACATGGTCCGGGCCTCCACCAGAACGCTCTTGGCATAAGTCTCGTACTCGATCTCTGCCCGGGCGTACAGCTCGGATCTTGTGTACACGCCGAAGTCTCCGAACAGCTTCACGGCCTTTTCTGTCACCAGGGACGGGATGGAATCCACCATGCACTTTAAGTTGGGAAGACCTCTCCGTTCTGCCTCCTGTACCCACTCCTCGGTGTAGCCGTTGCCGTTGAAGATGATCCGTCTGTGCTCGGAAAGCAGCTTTTTGATCAGGTCATGGACCGCTGTGGGGAAGTCATCGGAGGCCTCCAGGATATCCGCCGCTTCCTTAAAGGCCTCTGCCACAATGGTATTCAACACCACATTGGCGGAGGAAATGGAGTCGGAGGAGCCCACCATACGGAATTCAAATTTATTGTTGGTAAATGCAAAGGGCGAGGTCCGGTTCCGGTCTGTGGCATCCTTATCAAAATCCGGAAGTGTGGTCACGCCGGTCCTTAAGGTACCGCCCATCTTGGAGTGGGTGGCGGAGCCGGTGCTGCAGAGCTGGTCGATCACGTCCTCGATCTGCTCGCCCACAAAGATGGAGATAATGGCCGGCGGCGCCTCCTGGGCTCCCAGACGGTAATCGTTTCCAGGAACGGCCGCCGACTGGCGGAGCAGGTCTGCATGGACGTCCACGGCCTTCATGATGCAGGCCAGCACCAAAAGGAACTGGATGTTCTCATGTGGCGTCACTCCCGGCTCCAGCATATTGATGCCGGTGTCGGAGGTCAGGGACCAGTTGTTGTGCTTTCCGGAGCCGTTGACGCCCTGGAACGGCTTTTCATGGAGCAGGCAGGCAAGGCCGCGGCGGCTGGCTACCTTTTTCATGGTCTCCATGACGATCTGGTTGTGGTCCACTGCCAGGTTGGCCTTGGTGTAGATGGAGGCCAGCTCGTGCTGGGCCGGAGCCACCTCGTTATGCTGGGTCTTGGCCGCCACCCCCAGCTTCCAGAGCTCCTCGTTGAGCTCCTTCATGAACGCGCCCACCCGCTCCCGGATCACGCCGTAGTAGTGGTCGTCCATCTCCTGGCCCTTGGGCGGCATGGCTCCGAACAGGGTGCGGCCCGTATAGATCAGGTCTTTTCTCTGTAAATATTTTTCCCGGTCCACCAGGAAATATTCCTGCTCCGGTCCCACCGACGGGATCACCCGCTTCACGGCAGTGTTGCCGAACAGATGGAAAATGCGGACCGCCTGCTTATCGATGGCCTCCATGGAGCGTAAGAGCGGCGTTTTCTTATCCAGGGCCTCTCCCCCGTAGGAGCAGAAGGCTGTGGGGATGCAGAGGGTCACGCCTAAGGCGTCCTTTTTTAAGAACGCCGGGGAGGTACAGTCCCAGGTGGTATAGCCTCTGGCCTCAAAGGTAGCCCGGAGACCGCCGGAGGGGAAGGAGGAGCCATCGGCCTCTCCCTTGATCAGCTCTTTCCCCGAAAGATCCATCAGGACTCTTCCGGCTGCGTCGGGACTGGTGATAAAGGAATCGTGTTTTTCCGCCGTCACGCCGGTCAGGGGCTGGAACCAGTGGGTATAATGGGTCGCTCCATTGTCCACCGCCCAGTCCTTCATGGCATGGGCTACCACGTCTGCGATGGACGGGTCCAGCTCGCTTCCGTCCTCAATGGTCTGCTTCAGCTTCTTATAGACGCTTTTGGGCAGACGCTCTCTCATTACCGCGTCGTCAAATACATTTTCTCCAAAAATTTCTGCCACATGGATGGCCTCGCTCATAGATTTTTCCTCCTCATGTATACTGGCCCAGCCAGATTTGCAAAAACGTTCTCCCGGAAAGGGGAGAACGTCTGATTGCCGCACGCGTCTTTTATTCTGCCTTGCCAATGGAACCGAACAGCTCCATTTTGGTCTTCACAGTCTTTTTGATGGCCGCTGCGCCGGGAGCCAGAAGCTTTCTCGGGTCAAAGCCCTTTCCTTCCAGATCCTTTCCTGCTTCGATGTACTTTCTCGTAGCATCGGCAAATGCCAGCTGGCACTCGGTATTTACATTGATCTTTGCAACGCCCAGGGAAATGGCCTTCTTGATCATATCCTCCGGGATCCCTGTACCGCCGTGAAGCACCAGAGGCATATCGCCCACCTTCTCCTTCACTGCCGCAAGGGTCTCGAAGCTTAAGCCCTGCCAGTTGGCCGGGTATTTTCCATGGATATTTCCGATTCCCGCAGCCAGCATATCAACACCCAGGTCTGCGATCATCTTACATTCGTTGGGATCTGCGCACTCGCCCATACCAACTACACCGTCTTCCTCACCGCCGATGGCGCCGACCTCAGCCTCCAGGGACATGCCCTTTTCACGGCAGATGCGGATCAGCTCCTTGGTCTTCTCCACGTTCTCCTCGATGGGATAGTGGGAGCCGTCGAACATAATGGAAGAAAATCCGGCTTCGATGCACTTTAAGCAGCCCTCATAGCTGCCATGGTCCAGGTGAAGGGCAACGGGAACTGTGATGTTTAATTCCTCCAGCATACCATTGACCATTCCCACAACGGTCTTATATCCGCCCATATACTTTCCAGCGCCCTCGGAAACCCCAAGGATCACCGGAGATCTTAATTCTTCCGCTGTCTGAAGGATCGCCTTTGTCCACTCCAGGTTGTTGATGTTGAAATGGCCTACTGCATATTTTCCGTCTCTTGCCTTTGCAAGCATTTCTTTCGCTGTTACTAACATAATCTTGGACCTCCATTTGCGTCATATTGTTTCAGGCCGCATCATAAGCCGGCGCTGTATACTCAAGGTGATTATACCTTATTTCTCCAGGTTTGAAAAGATTGATTTCACAGTTTCCTTTATTAATATTAAATCTGCTCCATTTATGCTATAATCCAGGGACGGAGGTATTTTCCTATGATCTATGAAAATGTAATGCAGGCCGTTTTCCTTTCCCGTCCCAACCGGTTCCTGGCCCGGGTCCTTCTGAACGGAAACGAGGCGGTCTGCCATGTAAAAAATACCGGAAGACTGGGAGAGCTCCTGATCCCAGGCGTCCCGGCGGCGGTGCAGTTCCATCCAGACGCCATGGCCCAGGGAAGGAAAACAGAATACTCGCTGATCGCCGTAAAAAAAGAGACCGCCCAGGGGCCGCAGTGGGTCAATATTGACTCCCAGGCCCCCAACCAGACGGCGTGGGAATGGCTCACCGCCGGAGAGGGGCTTCCCTTCTGTCCCAGGCCGGACCATGTAAAGCGGGAGGTCCGCTATGGGGACTCCCGGTTCGATCTGGCCTTTTCCTGCGGCGGCTCTCCCTGGTTCATGGAGGTAAAGGGCGTGACCCTGGATATGGACGGTACGGCCATGTTCCCGGACGCGCCCACGGAGCGGGGGATCCGTCACCTGGAGGGCCTTGCGCAGGCCGTAAAGGATGGATACGGAGCGGCCGCTCTTTTTGTGATCCAGATGAAGGGCGTTCATGCTTTTTCCCCCCACCGGGAACGCCACCCGGAATTTGCCGATGCACTAAAAAAGGCGAAGGAAAACGGCGTCCATATCTGGGCCTATGACTGCGCCGTCACAGACCGCTCCATGAAGCTTGACGCGCCGGTTCCCGTGATCCTCTGATCCCCGGTCCCCTGCCCTGATTCCGGTGTTCCCCGGCTCCCCCGCCCTGTACAGGCACAAAGCCGCCCGCTTTTTCATATCTCACTCATAAGCAACGTGCGAGTGAGTGATTTCATGGTACTACCATTGAGCAGTATAAATACAGGAGGATCCGCAAAGATCCTGGCGCTGGCCAATCCGCCGTTAATGGCCGGGCGGCTTTCTGACCTGGGCTTTGAGCCGGAGGAGGCCGTCACCTGCGTGCTCCGGAAACGGAAAGGGAACATTGCCGCCTATCTGGTCCGCGGGGCCGTCATCGCCCTCCGGGAGGAGGACAGCCGCATGATCCTGGTGGAGGCCCTCTCATGACGCGGCGCGTGGCCCTGATGGGCAACCCAAACGTGGGAAAAAGCACCATTTTCAACGGTCTGACCCGGCTCCGCCAGCACACCGGCAACTGGGCCGGAGTCACCGTCTCCTGCGCCATGGGACAGTTTTCCTATGGCGGCCAGGATTTTTCCGCCGTGGACCTTCCCGGCATCTACTCCTTTGATACCCGTTCCGCTGAGGAGGAGCTGACAAAGGATTTTATTTTAAACGAGGACTACGACTTTCTGCTTGTGGTCTGCGACGCCACCTGCCTGGAGCGGGGGCTGTATCTGCTGTCCCAGGCCGCAGGGCTGCTGGAGCACAGAGAGGAGGCTGGTCCCATGCCCCAGGCGGTCCTCTGCGTCAATCTCTGCGATGAGGCTGAAAAAAAGGGGATCCGGATCGATTTTAAGGCCCTGGAGCGTTCCCTGGGGATCCCTGTGACTCCCTGCTGCGGCCGGACGGCCAAAGGCCTGTTAACCTTAAAGAAGCTGCTGGCCTCCCTGGCCGCCTCATGCCCCTGTGCCTGCGCCTCCTGCTCCCTGGGCTCTCCGTACCGGAGGCTCCCCTCCGCCTTCTCCCCCAAAGACCTGGCGGCCCAGGCGGTCACCTATACAAAGGAACATTACAGAAAAAGGGAAGAGCGTCTGGACCGGATCCTCACCGGCCCCTTCACCGGTACGGCGGTCATGGTACTGCTGCTTCTGGGGATCTTCTGGCTCACCATCACCGGGGCCAATTACCCGTCCTCCATGCTGTGGGACCTGTTTTTCTCCCTGGAGCCGCGGCTGGCTGAGGCCGCCCTTTCCATAGGCCTCCCCCAGTGGTTCATCGACATGGCTGTTTTCGGCGTATACCGGGTGGTGGCCTGGATCGTGTCCGTCATGCTGCCTCCCATGGCCATCTTTTTTCCTCTGTTCACTCTGCTGGAGGATCTGGGGTATCTGCCCCGGGCGGCCTTTAATATGGACGGCGCCTTCCACAAATGCAGCGCCTGCGGAAAGCAGTGCCTGACCATGGCCATGGGCCTGGGCTGCAACGCCGCCGGGGTGGTGGGATGCAGGATCATCGACTCCCCCAGGGAACGGCTCATCGCCATCCTCACCAACAGCCTCATGCCCTGCAACGGCCGATTCCCCCTGCTGCTGACCATGATCGCCCTTCTGGGAGCCGGAGGCGGCGTCTGGGCAGGGCTTCCGATGGAAAACCCCGTGCTCTCCTCCCTGCTGACCGCCCTGGTGCTGACGCTTTTTATCCTGGCAGCCATCCTGGCCACCCTTGGGGCCTCATTCCTGTTATCCAGGACGCTTTTAAAGGGCGTTCCCTCGTCCTTTACCCTGGAGCTTCCGCCCTACCGCCGCCCCCAGCCGGGAAAGGTCATCGTCCGCTCCATCTTTGACCGGACCCTGTTCGTCCTGGGCCGGGCCGTGGCTGTGGCCGCCCCGGCCGGTCTGGTGATCTGGCTTCTGGCCAATCTGACCGTGGGCGGAGAAAGCCTCCTTATGCACATTGCAGGCTTTCTGGATCCTCTTGGGGCCCTTATGGGACTGGACGGCATCATCCTCATGGCCTTTATCCTTGGCTTTCCCGCCAATGAGATCGTCCTGCCCATTATCCTCATGGCCTATTTACAGAGCGGCGTCCTGGCCCCCATGGACGATAAAACGGCCATCTTAAGCCTGCTGTCCGCCAACGGGTGGACCGTTAAGACCGCCGTCTGCATGGCTGTTTTCTCCCTGTTCCACTGGCCCTGCTCCACCACCTGCCTCACCATAAAGAAGGAGACGGGAAGCTTAAAATGGACCGCCGTATCCATCCTTCTGCCCACCGGGATCGGCGTACTCCTCTGTATACTGGTGAATCTGGTGTTCTGATGATCTTCCCCGTTCTCCTGTGTAATGATGCCAGGGTCAAAAGGCCAAAAAGCCTTTTGACCCAAACATCATAGAATGATATAATCAGTATTAAAAAGGAAAAGGGGGAAATCATCCTATGATCCATATCTGCATCTGCGACGACAGCGACGCCATGCGGGACGAGCTCTGTGGTCTGATCCAGGAGCTCTGCCAAAAGCACAGCATCGCCGCCTCCGTATCCTGCTGCTCCTCCGGCGAGGAGCTGCTCTTCGATCCAGACGATAAAAACCGGACCACTGACATCTTTTTTCTGGACATCCTGATGAAAAAGCTCAACGGCATTGAAACTGCCGCCAAACTCCGTGCCATAAATCCCACCGCCCAGATCATATTTCTCACAGTCAGCAAGGAGCATGTTTTCGAGGCCCTGGACGTGATGCCCCTCCACTACCTGTTAAAGCAGGACATGCAGACGGAGAAGATCGAAAAGGTCTTTTTAAAGGCCGTTTCCCTGGCAGAAAAAGGACGGAAAGAGAAATTCACCTATAAATTCGGAAAGACCATCGGTTCCCTCCTTCTAAGTGATATCATCTACTTCGAGGTCAAAAACAGGATCATCGAGATCCATACAAAAAACGGGCCGCCCATTGAATTTTATGGAAATATCTCTGACCTGGAGCAGCAGCTCCCGCCAGAATCCTTTCACCGGGTCCACCGCTCCTATATCGTAAACTTTGAAAATGTGGATTATCTCAGTGGAAAAGAATTTGTCTGCATCGACCGGACTGTGATCCCCATCGGCCAGAAGTACGCCGATTCCCGGGAGCATTACCAGAATTACCTGCTCAACGGCCTTTCCATGGTCTGAGCAGAGAGGAGGAGCTGTGGCAAACCGTATCTATCATGCCTTCTGGCTGCTGTTTTTGTATATCGTCTGGCTGTTCCTGCTCTCTGTCCGGACCGAGCGGCCGACGGATTCCTACCATACGTTTCTGGAGCTCACCAGCCCTGGAAGCATCGTTCATTTTGATCACCAGGAGGCCCGGAAGGGCGTCCTGTCTTTTTCGTGCAGCCTTCCCGGAGACCGGGTGGAGCTGCCGTTTCTGGCGGTCAGCGGCCAGAAGCCGTCCAGAGTCCTGGCTGACGGCCGGGAGATACCGGTTCCGGAAGACTGCGAAACTCTTGAGATCAGCCCCGATACCTGGTTTCTGATCCCCCTGGACCCGGCCGGCGATCCGGCCCTTTCCCGCCTGGATGTCCAGTTTGACCCCGGCTTTTTAAAGGACGCTCCAGCCCCCTCTGCCGAATATGAGATCCGCACGACGCCCCGGATCTGCTTCGGCTCCCGCAACGCCCTGTTAAATAACCTGGCCATGTCCGGGACACTCCATCTCATTACCTCTGCGGTTTTGTTTTTTGTGGCCCTGGTGATCCTTCTGGCAGGCTCCGTATTCCGTTATATATACAAAATACAAACTTATATTTCTGCTATCGGCTTCTGCTTTCTGGGCTTCGCTGTCTGGATCCTCTGTGAATCCTCCCTGGCCAGCTCTGCCCTCAGCGGATATGCCATCGATACCATCAAATGCATCGCCATCTTTATCATCCCGGTGCTTTTATACCGGTATATCTCTCTGGAATTTCCCCGGACGTACCCTGGGATCTTTACCTTCCTCTGCCTGTTCCACTTTGCGGTCCTGATCCTCTCCGTTGCAGTGATCATGGCCGGGTACATCCCCTTTTACCGGCTGGAGCAGTCCCTCTGGTTCCTGTTCATCTGCACCCTTATGGTCTGCATCTGCTATCTCAGCGCTGAGGTCTCGGAAAACAGGAAAATGCATACCGTTTATATCGGGATCATCATCAGCTTCTTTACCTTTTTTATCTACCTGCTGTTCTACAACTTCCAGCCCATGATCGCCATCCGCAGCCTGGTCACCGGAGCCATCCTGCTGATCCTTTATAACCTGGCCCTGCTGGTGCCGGAAACGGCCCGGATCTACCGGCAGAGCCTGGAGCGAAAAAATCTGGAACGCCAGCTCAACGAGCAGGTCCTCCATTACAAGGTCCTGGAGGGCCGGGAAAGCCAGTACCGGGAACTGCGCCATGACATGAAAAACCACTGGCAGATGGTCCAGACCCTCCTCGCCTCCGGAAGGCTTTCCGAAGCCCTGGACTACACATCCAGGATCCAGGACCAGCTGGAATTCCATACCCGCTCCCACCAGATCATCAGCACAGGAAATCCGTTTTTAGACGCGGTCCTCACCTCCAAGCTGGGGCAGGCCGCGGCCAGTGGGATCCAGGTGGACACCGAGATCATGGTGGTAAAAAACATGAAGATCGATATGGTGGACTGCGGGATCATCTTCGGAAATATCCTGGAAAACGCCATCGAAGCCTGTTTAAAGCAAAGCGGGGAGGCTGACCGTAGGATCCTCGTAAAGCTCCTGTATAAAAAGGGAATGCTGGTCTGCGGCATCTGCAACTCCATGGATCCGGACACCTCTGTCCGCTCTGGCTTTGCCACCACCAAGCCGGAAGCCGAAAGCCATGGCCTGGGGCTCCCCAACGTCCGGGAAGCCGTGGCCAGTTACGGCGGGACCTTAAATCTCAAGGCACAGGACGGCCGCTTTGAGGTTTCCTTTGTCCTGTTCGGCGTGGCTCCATCCTATTGTGCAGTCTGACGGATTTTCACTACATTTTTCCTGCCTTTTGCATCATTTATGCCCACTTCTGGCTTTTAGAATGCTAAACTTTTTCTGTAATCCATAAAATTTTCATAAACATGAAAAGGAGGGGGAAAGGATGTACAACCCAGAGGATCCCGTGGGAAAGGTCACGGAGACCATGGCAAAGCTGTTTGCGGTCATGGCCGATGAAGTGATCCGGGAAATGGGGCAGGAAAAGGGAGAAGCTGTTGTAAAGCGGGCAGTGCGCCGTTTTGCCAACATGAGGGCCCAGAAGATCATCGAAAACATCAAAAAGGACGGAAAGGAAGTCACCTTCCATACAGTGGAGGAATATTCCGATTATCCGGCCAATGAGGCGTGGGACTGCGACTCTTTCGTGGAGGGGAATACACTGAAAGAGATCAACCGCGTCTGTCCGTTTTCCACGGCCTTCCGTGAGATCGGCCTTGAAAATGCCGGGAAGCTCTACTGTGAGGAGATCGACATTGCTCTCAATGAGGCCTTTTTCGGAAAGATCGACTTTAAGCGCCCTGCGCTCTTTACCGACGGTCCCTGCGCTCCGTGCGAAATGATCGTGACCCGTCTGGAAGACCAGACCAAATAATCAGGCAGGAGGATGTAAAAAATGAACGGAACGGAAGTAAATCCGCGTTACTCAGAAAGCGCCCTGAAAGAAAAGGCGTTTTTACAGGAACTCAATAAAAAACCGCCCCTCCAGAAATTCTTTGGCTACTGCAAGCTTTCTGGACCGGGCTTTATGAACGCAGCCTTTACCCTGGGTGCAGGCTCCTTTGCCAGCTCCGTTACCTTAGGCGCCGCCTACGGTTACGACATGCTCTGGATCCCGCTGTACTCATTCGCCCTGGGACTTTTCATGCTGGCCCTTGCCACCCGGTTCGTGACCGCATCGGAGCTCTCCGTCATCAAGGCCCAGGATAAATTCCACGGAAAATTCTTTGGAAGCTTTGCCACCGGACTCGTGGCCTGCTTTGTGGCTTCCATTGTTTATAACTTCGGCCAGTACGCCCTGGGAGCAGACGCCGTTACCGCCCTGTTCTCGGTGGTGAACATCAATGTTCCTAAGAACATCAGCTGGATCTTACTGGTGGCTGTTTCCGTACCTCTTTCCTTAATGTACGGCTCCGGCGACAACCCCAAGGGCGTTAAGATCGTAGAGAACGCCATGAAGATCCTCATCGGCATCATGTTAGTCGTGTTCGGCGCTGTCCTCTGTGTCACCGGCGTGGACTTCAAAGCCATGATCAAGGGACTCCTGATCCCAACTCTTCCCAGCGGGATCGACGGCATCGTCATGCTGATCGCCTCCCTGACCGCCACCATCGGCGTTATGGACTGGGTACTGTTCAACAACGGCATGGAATCCCGCGGATATTCCGAAAATCACGAGACTCTGGGCCACTTTGACGCCGTATTCGGCGGACTGGTCCCGGTGACCCTGGTGCTTTCCTTCGTTTCCATCGCATTTGCTGAGGCATTTGCCGGTCAGGAGGGGATCCCCACCGACTCCACTGCACTCTGCAACGCCCTGGTAGCCGTAATTCCGTCCATCTGGATCCAGCTGGGCTTCTACATCGGCATCATCGCCCTTGTGTGCTCTTCCATGATCGGATTAAGCGTTACCTGCGCCACCTCCTTCTATCAGTCCACCAACGTAAAGAAGGACACCAAGGCATGGTACCATCCGTTCATCGTCCTGGCTCCCCAGATCGGCTTCTTAGGCGCATTCTTTGGAAAGCCTGTGATGGTGGTCGTATTCATCGCCGCCATGCAGTCCTTATTTAACTGGATCTCCGGCAACTCCTGGTATCTCCTGGGCAATGATCCCAGATACCTGGGTAAAAAGGTCATCCAGTCCAGATTCTTCAACGCCGGCATCCTTGCCTGCATTTCGGTCCTGAACATTGTATTTATCACCTTTATCATGAGTAAGATGGGAGTGTGGCCAGCATAATGAACATTCAGAAATTTTTAGATTCCAAACACGGAAAGCTTCTGGGACGCGTATATTTCCTGATCCTTCTGTTCATCGGAAACGCGCTGATCCCCATTGGAGCAGTCATGAAATTTTTACATAATGGATCCGGCGTCCTCATGATCCTGGGGATCATCATCACTGTGGCCGCCATTGTGATCCTCTCCACGCCTTATGATCTGAGCAATTATAAGGAAGAGAAATAATCCGCATACAAATTCCTTCTATTTGTGCAAGAAGGGAGCCCGCACACCGGCTGGTGCGGGCTCCCTATTTTTTTATCTTCTGTTGGATCCTCTTCCGCTGTTTATCTCCTACGCCGCAGCCCGCTTCTTTTTATCTGCAAGCTGCCAGACCACAGAGGCTCCTACAATGGCGATCCCCGCCAGGTCTGTGACCGTGCCTGGAATGATCAGGCAGAGACCGCCGACCACGGCCAGGATCCTCTGGATGGGATTCATATTGGTCACCATATAGCCCTCCAGGCCTCCGGCCACGCCGGTCAGGCCCACCAGGGAGGTGACGATGATGATCACCACCTGGACCACGTCTGCGTCAATGAACAGCATCGCCGGGTTAAAGGCGAAGATATACGGCACGATGAAGGCCGCGATTGCAAGACGGGAAGCGTTTAAAGCCGTCTTCATGGGATTGGATTTGGCAATGGCAGAGCCTGCATAGGCTGCCAGGGCCACCGGAGGCGTAATATCCGCCACAATGCCGAAATAGAATACAAACATATTGGCCGCGATCTTATTGATCCCCATACCGTTTACCAGAATAGGGGCACAGGTGGTGGCCATGATGATGTAGTTGGCAGTGGTGGGAACGCCCATACCCAGGACGATACACGTCAGCATCGTAAGGAACAGGGCGATGATCACACGGTCACCGGCCACACTGACGATGGCAGAGATCAGGATCTGTCCCAGACCGGTCATGGTAACCACACCGGCGATGATCCCGGCGATGCCGCAGGCCACGGCCACGGAAAGAGTATTCTTTCCGCCCGTTTCCAGAGCGTTCACAAACCGCGTGGGATTCATACGGGTACTTTTATTGGGGATGCTCACCAGGATCGCCAACAGCGTGGCGATCACGGCTGAACGGGACATGGTGTAGCCCATCATGACCATGGCCACCAGCGCCACCAGCGGGATCAGCAGGTATCCCTGGCGGATGAACAGGGGAACGAATTTCGGCAGGTCCTCTTTGGCGATCCCCTTTAATCCCAGCCGTTTGGCTTCCAGGTGTACCGTAATAAAGATACCAGTGAAATATAAAAGCGCCGGGAAGATGGCCCGCATGGCGATCTCACTGTACTGGACGCCCACCATCTCCGCCATCAGGAAGGCGGCTGCACCCATGATCGGCGGCATGATCTGTCCGCCGGTGGAGGCCGCTGCCTCAACAGCTCCGGCAAATTCGCCCTTGTAGCCCGTCTTTTTCATCAGCGGGATCGTCACGGAGCCGGTGGTAACTGTATTCCCCACAGAACTTCCGGATACCATTCCGCAGAGGGCCGAGGAGATGACGGCCACCTTGGCCGGACCTCCGGTGGAAGCGCCCGCCAGGGAGTTGGCCAACTGGATAAAGAACTCCGAGATCCCGGTGGCCTCCAGGAATGCGCCGAACAGGATAAACAGCGCGATATACGTGGAGCAGACGCCGATGGGAGTTCCGATGACGCCGCTGGTGGTATAAAACAGGTTATAAACGATGGATTTTAATACCTGGGGGAAGGCTCTTCCGGCTCCCAGGCCGCTGTAAAACGCGTAGCCGATAAAGACCGTCGCCACACACAGGATCGGAATGCCCACCACTCTCCGGCAGGTCTCCGCCAGCACCAGGATGCCGATGATGCCTACGATGACCTCCAGCTGGCTGATCCGGGTGGCGTGGCCGATGATGGTCTTAAAGTTGATGACAAAATAGAAATAGGCACCGGCTCCCAGGACCATCAGCACGATATCATAAATGGGAATATGATTTTTCTTCGTGCTGCCCTTTTTTGCCGGATACACCAGGAATGAGAGGATTATGACGATCCCCACAAACAGGGAGCGGCGCACCCGTTCATCCCAGTTGGCAAACAGGTTCATATACACCATTAGCAGGGCAAACGCCGCCAGCAGATAGCGGACGACCTTCTTGGGAACACCCTCCCAGATACGGGTATTGGATTCCCTGTCATATTTTTTCATGATGGCTTCCACGTCTTCCGCCGTTCCTGTGGAAGTATCCACGGCTGGAGCCGTGTTCACGTTCATTTTCTCTTTTTCTGACATCCCTTCCCCCTCCTTTCTACATTCCGGGCTCACAGGAGAACTCCACCTTGCTGTTTTTTCCGCAGAGCTCCCTTAAGCTGACCGCTTCTCCATGGATCGTAAGGACATGGTCGGAAACCGTCCCCACGATGTAAGAAAGCCATGGCATTTCCCGGTCAAAGCCAGAAACGATCATTTCTCCGTTTTCCCCATATTCCAGCTTCTGCCCCTCTTCGATCTCTGTCTGGACTCCGGCTCCGAAATTATTGTAGATGGTCCGCACCACATAGATCCTGTGGTCCCGGATCTCATATACGTCCGTCAGCGGGTACTGGTTGACGGAATGGATGAACGTGACGGAAAATTCGTCCCCCTCTGAAACGGAGAACCGCGCATACTCCTCCTTTGTATCCCCATCCCGTAAGACCAGCGTATCTTTTCCGGAAGCCCCCGCAAAAAAAAGGGCAGTGAGCGCAATGGCTGCAATAAACACAACCGTTATTGCAGCCATTGTAAATATTCTTTTTTTCTTATCTTCCAGCAAAACTACTTGATCGCGCCGACTTCTTTAAAGTATTTCTCAGCGCCCGGATGGAACGGAACGGAGATACCGCTGACGGCGTATTCAAGGCTCAGTTCCTCGCCCTTGGCGTGAGCTGCTGCGATCTCGCTCTGGTTGTCGAACAGGGCCTTGGTAAGATTATAAACAGTTTCCTCAGAAAGCTTCGGGGAGCAGATCAGAGTCGCCTTGATGGCCACGGTCTGAACATCCTCATCCACGCCCTTATAGGAGCCGCCCGGGATCGGGTAAGTGGTATAGAACGGATGCGCCTCTGCGAGAGCCGCCGCGTGCTCGTCATCGATCTCCAGAAGGTTGATGCTGTTGGTGGTCGCCAGCTCTACGATGGCTGTGGTGGGAGCGCCTGCGGTACAGAAGAACGCGTCGATCTTTCCATCCTTTAAGGCGTCGGAGGAATCGCCGAAGCCCAGATTGTTGACTTCGATATCGTCGAAGCTGATCCCGTAAGCCTCAAGGATCTGGCGGGCGTTGAACTCAACGCCGGACCCTGCGTCGCCCACAGAAACTCTCTTGCCCTTCAGATCCGCGATCGATTTAATATCGCCGGTGGAGACCACCTGGCAGACCTCTGCGTAAAGACCAGCGACTGTGGCAAATTCTGTTGCCGCGCCCTCTTCCGCGAACAGGTCAGTTCCGTTATAGGCGTAATCCATAACATCGTTCTGGACGATGGCCAGATCTGCCTCGCCGTCGTTGACCAGGTAGATGTTGGCCTTGGACGCACCGGTGGACTGGACGTTAATGTTTACGCCGATGTCTTTTGCGTTTAAAACATTGGCGATGACTCCGCCGAAGGCGTAATACGTACCGGTAGTTCCTCCGGTTCCCATGGTCATTTTCACTGCATCGCCGCTGGGAGCCGCCGCCTGGGTGGTTTCGCCGGCTGCCTTTGTATCGCCGCCCGCGGCTGCCGTTGTTTCACCGCCGCCTCCTCCGGAGCAGGCAGTCAGTACCATCGCAAGGGTCAGTGTCAATGCTGTCACTGCTGAAAATTTCTTCTTCATATTGTAACCTCCTTTTTTCTTTTTTCCCCATTCCTAGCCCCTTGGGGATGTTGGCTCTATTATACAATAATCAAAGAAATATTTCAATGTCTAAACAATATATAAATTCGTTCTAAAATTTTTATATTTTAGTTTTGTCGCGTTGAAATATCGAAATTATCTTTCCTTTCTGCTTTCTCCGTCCCTCATGGTCTCCAGGATCGTATCTGCAAAGGCCTGGATCCTGTCTCCGATGCCGTCCCGCTTCATGGCAGAGCCAGGACTGTTGCCCGTTTCCATGATGCAGAAGTTTCCCGGGAGATAAAAAGTCTTGTTCATGTTCAGGGCCGTGATGAGCTGGCCAGCAATGAGGTCGCTGCCGGAGTAGCCGGAAACGATGATGGCAAACAGGGCCTTATCATAAAATCTCGTGGTGCGGAATAATGCGGTCAGGCGGTTTATGAAGGCCGTCAGATTGGCCGAGAGCGCATCGTTATAATTGGGACATAGAAGCAGGAGACCGTCGGCCCACTGGATCCCTGGATACACCGATTCCACAATAGGCCCGCCGTAAAAGCATTTTCCCCGCTCGCCAAAATGCAGGCACATCTGATAGGGACAGCCGGAGCAGTCCTCCAGGGTCCCGTTTCTTAAGCTGACCTCCCGGATCTCCACATGGTCTTCGATCTTCTCCTTTACCGCGTTCCAGACCTCCAGGGTATTGGAGGTCTTGTGGCTGGAGGCATGGAGCACCAGCAGATGGGGCTCTTTCCTAGGACTCCATTGAAACTCCATAAGCTGCTCCGCCAGGATCCCGGCGCTTTTTTTGTACGCGCCCAGGCGGTCCGTTCCCATATTGGCGGCCTGGATGATATAGTTGTCCAGGGACGCCGTGCCCTCCACCAGAGGACGGCCCACCAGGGCCGCTCCCGCCTGGTTGGCCGCCACCGCCAGCTCCCTGGCGGCCGCCTTGGTATAAAGCTCGCTGTCCGCGTCGATGAGGAAGCCGGCCAAAGCTCCCTCAAGCACAGGTTTTCCACAGCGGAGCCATGCCAGGATCTCATAATATCCACGGTTTACCCCGTTTTTCCCCAGGGGTACCGCAAAAAGCAGCCGCCCCCCCTGGAACCGTTCTGTGCCGTTTTCATGGTCCCCGTTCTCCCACAGCTCCTCCATGGAATCCACCACCTGGGCGGAGATCCCCTCCAGAGCCGCCCGGAGGACCTGGTCCAGACGGCCCTCCTCCGCTCTTTTCTGTGGATAGATCACAAAAAGCTTCTTTTCCTTCTTCCCATTTTCCAATCCATCCGCCTCCTATACGATCTTTTTCAGGTTTTCCGCCGCTATCCGGATCCGGTCATGAAGGGCGTCCGGCAGGGGAAGGATCTCGGTTTCCAGCCCGTTCTCTGTAAACCGGTTCTTCACTCCCATGTAGATCCCTCCCAGGAACACCGAACCACAGTGCCACTCTCCCCGGAGAGCCAGAAGGATGGACAGGGCGCCTGAGGAAAAGGCCGGAGCCACAAAGGGCTTATAGCCGATCTCCCGCATTTTAAGATTGGCCGTCACCGTCAGCTCTGTCAGTTCTTTGGAAAGAGCGTCATCGTAATGCTCGATGGAGTCAGCCACCACCAGATCCTGGCCGTGGGGGCCGAAGGAACGGCCTTCTGTGAGGAACCTGGAAAACCGCTGGTCCCTCTTGGCGTAATAGGCGGCCCTGGCGTTCATGACGCCCAGGCCGAAGCCCTGGATCTGCTCCGGTAAAAGTCCCATATAGTCCAGCTCCCCGGCTTCATTTTTATTGCTCTCCAAAAATGCGGTCTTTGCCAGAGGATCCACCGGATCAGAAACGGCGCAGAACAGCCCCTTAAACCGGCTTTCCCTGGCCATTTTCGCATAATTGGCCATGATCTTCGCATTATTTTCAAACTGGTACATGCGCACGTCCTTCACACCGGAGCCCACCGGCGGGATCCCCTTGGAGGCCACGAACACGAAAACATCACAGTCAAAAAGATTCTCTGGCTTCACCACCTCCACCTCCGGCAGGGCGTCATACTCCCAGGGATAGGCGATCTGGTTTTCCTCAAACTCCCACCGGGCCGTCACCTGGTCGGAGATATCGCAGATCCCGATCCGGGAGATCACGTCGCCGCCCAAGAGATGGAGGCCCGTAAGGAGCATGCTCCCCACATCCCCGATGGCCAGGATATGGACCCGCTTTTTCTCCGGTCCTGCCGGGAATGCCTCCCCGGACAGCAGCTCCAGGAAGCGGGGATGGGAGGCGTTGACGGCACGGACCTTTCCGGCTGTGATCCGCTCCCGCATCCATTCCGGAAGCGCAGCTGCGCATTTTCCCTCCGTACAGCCGTCCTGTTTTCCATAAAACGCTTTGTTTTCCTCCAGCTTCCGGCTGTTGAGCCAGTCTACGCTCTCCTCCTTTTCCCATAAAAGTCCCTCATGATTCACCAGGAAGGAGGCGCGGCAGCTCCCCGGTTCTCTGAAAAACAGCCAGGAAAGCTCCTCTGCGGTCCTGGGCTCCGGGATCTCCTTCCAGTCCGCCTCCGGCGGGCACTGAAAATCCATGTGATCTGTAAAACACGTTTTTCCATTTATTTCATAATATTTCAACATTCGCGTTTTCCTCCTGAATCTATACCATAAATTTTTTCATTCTTCCCAGCATTTCCAGGTCGTTCTCCAGATATACCGACGCCGCCAGGTTTTCGTCGTATTCCATGCAGCTCCCCTTATCGGGACACAGGGGCAGGATCACTGCCTCCGAAAGCCTGGAAAGGGTCAGGTTCCTGGCAAACTGGCTCCGGTACTCCGCCTCCAGTACCTGGAGCAGATCCCGGGAGTTTTCGATGCAGCACACGGAGAACTCATAGAGAGCTTCCCGGCTGCAGCCGGAAAGCCTGGGGGCCGCGTAGGGAAGGATCATGTTCACCGACGGCTGGAGCCCCGCCACCTTCATATCCCGCCGGCGCACGGTATCGCCGCCGATAAAGGGATATAAGGTGGATTCCACGAACCACTGGCGCAGATTGGGCATGGAATAAATGCTCTCCACCGGCAGGTGGAAGGTCTCCATCAGATCCCGGCCATAGCCGGAGATCACCCCCACCACCACCTTTTTCACGGGGATCCCGGCCTTTTTGAGGCTTGGAGCCAGGGCCTGCAGCCGGTCGGCCTTATGGACCAGATCATCCACCAGGATCACCGGCCGGTCAAAGGACCTGATGGTCTTGATCTGGCTCTCCAGAGGCGAATAGTACGGGAATGCCTCGATGGCATAGGAATCCAGCTCCGGCTCGTAGACCTTATCCGTATGGAGCGTTTTGGTGACTGTGTTGGGCACTACCTTGCCCCTTAAGATCTTACCAAACGGCACGCACATGTTCTCTCCCAGACGCCTGGGTGTCAGCGGCTCTCCCGGCACGCCGTTTAAGGCTGTGATCCGGTCTACCATCCGGTGGTGCATGACACCGGAGGATAAGGACAGCACCAGGTTCCCTGGGTACAGCTTCGTCATGGCCGTCTGGAGCTTTTTATGGTTTCTCTCAATGGCCGACAAAACGGCCGGGCTGCTGCCAAAGGGCTCTTTCAGGGTGGTCTCCAGATTGTGGAGGAGCATCAGAGGCTCATGCATATCCACCATGTAAATGACCCGCTTCTCCCCCTCTTCCAACAGCTCCGGACGCACAAAGCCCTGGCGCTCCAGAGCAAAAGCAGCCTCCTTGGAGACAGTCCCCCGTTCTGCGGCAAAAATGGCAAAGCTGCAGTTTTTCTCCAGGGCCTGGGTAATGACCTCCGCCAGCAAAAGCTGGGCCGGATCCCGGATGGCCTCGCCGTCATGGATCTCCCTCTCCCTGGCGTGGATCCCGGTGATGTAAAGCACCTCCCGGCTGGTCCTCCGCCTTACGGCGTTGGCCAGCTCCATGCTCTTTAAAACACCGAACAGCTCCTCAGACCGCAGCTCCCGGAAGCTTACAAAGCCCACGGGACGGTCGCCCTCCGCTGCATTTTTAAGGATCAGCAGCTGGTCTTTTTCGTATCCGATCCTGGATAATACCGCCTCCGCCTCCGGATTCCGGTAAAGGACCGTATTGCCCAGATGGTCCAGCACCTCCCAGCCAGGCTGACCCTGGTTTTCAAAGGAAATGGCCTTGGCCCGCACAATGGGCTTATATTCCGGCTCCCGCAGATACAGACCCTTGTGGTAGATGTACTCCTGGACCACTGGATCGATGAGGCTGGAGATATCCCTGTGCTTGTCGATATTTTCCCGGATCCTGGTGGAGCTGATGTCCTCCAGGCTCTTGGGCAGCTCCAGCTCCTCCACCTTTCCAGTGATGCACTCGTAGATCTCTCCCGGCCTGGCGTCCCCGGCCCGGCGGAAGATCAGATGATTGAAGCCATGGATAGAGTTTTCCTCCGGCTCCTTTTTATAGGAGCTGGCGTTATGGACCACGTCGGAGCCCGCCACGATATAAACCTCCTGCTCCGCAAAGATCTCCCGCAGCCGCTTAAGATCCGCCGGATTGGCGATATTGATGGGGATATCGTCGGGGAACAGATGGACATAAAACTCATCGGCCATGGACATATTGACGATCTGCCTGCGCACCAGATGGGGCTGGGTCTTTTTAGACCAGGAAAATTCGTCAATGGCCAGGAATACCGTATAGCCCAGCTCCCGGATCCGCCTGGCGATCTCCTTGTGGGACAGAGTGAACGGGTCAAAGGTGCCCGGGAAGAACGCCACCTTGCTGCGGCCCTTTAAGACCACGTCCCCGGTGTAAAGCTGGTACCGGGACATGAACCGGCTGATATGGGCCAGGGCAGCTGCCCGGTAATAAAGGCTCAGCTCCCCGCCCTTGTTCTCATTTAATAAAAACAGAAGCTTTTTGGAGCAAAGGGAAAACAGGTCGTTTTTATCCCGCTCGGACATCTTCTCTGAGCCGAATACATGCTGGCCGATGACCAGCATGGCCTCCTGGCGCACCTGCTCCCGGTAGTTGGCCAGACAGCTTAGGATCAGCCCAAGGAGTCTCGTCCGCCGGTCCAGGGATACCTGCTCCGGCTCCCGGAACCTGGATGGGTAACGGGAATAGCACTCTAAAAGCACGCCCAGGGTGTCCAGGGCCACGGATACGATCTGTTCATTTCCATTGGCCAGAAGCAGATGGAGCCGTTCGATCAGATCGTCCAGCTGCTCCGGCGGAAGCCACAGGGCAAATTCGCCCAGATACTCAGGGATATACTTGGAGAACTCATACTCTCCCACCTCCAGACCCTTTAAAAGCTCCACGGCGATCTCGTTGGCCTGGTCTGTGGACAGCAGGTGCCCCAGCCGCAGCAGGGCCTTTCCTGCGTCATGGCGCACGCCTACATGCTCGCTGACCTTGATGAGGTTGGACAGATGGGCGCAGATATGGAGGATGTGCTCCCGCCTTCCATGATCTACCTGGTCGGCCAGCAGCTTGATATTTATGGCCTTTAAGATCCAGGGCGTCACAGACTTCAGATTCTCTAGGAAAATGTCGCTGACCACGTCGCTGCCGTACAGGATCTCCCGCTGGGCCTTTGTATCCAGACGGAGGTTCGTAAGGATCCGGTACTGTAAAAACACCATGGTGATGCTGCCGGTATCCATTTCCGTCACTGCCTTTTCCACCCGCCCATAGCAGGCGTTTTCCCTGGTGACCACGCTGGTGAGCACCTTTAATGCCCGGACTGCGGCCACCCGCACCCGGTCGTCCTCATGGTCCATGTTATCCACGGCAAAATCCGCCAGGCAGTCCAGGCGGCCGCTTCTGGCGCAGAGCTCGGCCGGCATGGAAAATACAGCGTCCAGAAGGGCGAATCTGGCATCCTCATCCAGCTCATGGCTTCCATCGAACCACCGGTAAAAAATGGTCAGCATTTCCTCCCGCACCCGGTCATCGCTGTGCTCGATCCCTGAAAGCAGCACGTATTTTAAGGAATTCTGGATCCGCCGCTTCTGCTGGAGAGTCAGACGATAATCGGGGCAGATGAGCTTTTCCATATACGTTTCCCAGAGAGTACGGGCCTGCCGGTCGTCCTGGTCCGCCATATCGGCGGGGATCTCCTTCCTGTATCCTGCGTTGAAATTGGCGAACATCTTTCCGATCAGGGCGGCCGCCTGCCTGCGGATATCTCCCTCCCGGTTTAAAAGAAGCTCATACAGAAAGCTTATGGTCTGTTCCTTCTGTTTATGATCCAGATGGATGGAATATTCATTAAAAATATTCAGATAGGCCCGCACATTCTTCCAGTCCTTTTCGCTGCGGGCCGCCTCCAGGATATTTCCAAACTGCCGCTCTGAACCCAGCCGGTGCATAACGTCGATGTTGTGCTCGATGGCAAAATACAGAAAAGAGGTAACCACCTGGCTGCTGTTCTGGATGGCGATATCCGGACGTTTTTCCGGCTTCGGCGGATTCCCGGAAAGCTCCGTATCCGCCCCCAGGGAACGCATATACCGTTCAAACTCATAAAGCCTGGAATAAACGGCCCGGTAACGGTTCTTCTTGGCCTCGTCCACGTTATCCAGCTTCGACAGGATCACATCATAGGAGTCCTTCAGACTGTATATTTTCGTAATTTCCTTCCCGTTCTCATCCCGCATCTGCTTGACGCGGAAATCCGCATAAATCAGGACCAGGGACTCCACGGTAATATTGTCCAGCTCCAGATCCCAGGTGGAGTGATTGGCCGCGATATGGCCGATGCCCTCCATCTTATAGGCCATGAACCACTGGTTGGTATAGTAATAGTGAAGGTAAGGGACCCGTTCATTGGGCTTGCAGCCAAATTTCCCCAGATCATGGCCGGCAGCGGCTCCCGAGGATAAAGCCAGGTCGATGGGGACCCCCGCCTTTTTCAGCCCTCTGGCCACGGTCATGGCCACATGATGGACTCCCGCAATATGGCTCAGCGTCTCAAAGGGCGTAGCCTCCCGGTTTAAGCGCATCATCTCATAAATATACTGATCCCGGAATTCCCGCACAAACCGGCCGTATTCTCCAGCCCGGTCACAGCTCTGGTACTCCTCCTCCCCCAGCAGGGCGAAATCATTGAAGGGATCGAAGGGGACCGCCTTTCTCTCCTCATCAAAGAAGAACTGGAGCACGTTCAGGTAAACATACGCGCCCCTGGCATAGGACGCCGCCTTTTCGGAAAACTCCGGATCCGGATACAGGATATGAGTGGAAAATTTATAGGTAAAGGAGATCCAGCCCTCCTCCGGCTCCCCGGACAGGGCCCAAAGCTCTGGGTGGCACAGCTCCAGGATCTGTTTACAAGAAAGCCGCTCCCGGATGGGGAACAGGCTCTCAAGGGCCTCCTCCCACTTATCTCTTACAAATATCTCCTGCATGGTACGGCGGCTGATCCCGGCCTTTCTCAAAAAATCCCGGTCTGACAGCCGCGCGGCCAGCTCGGTGACCAGATGGCGGATATGTTTCGTTCCCATGGCCTCACCTCTTTTTCTTCATACTTTCTTATAGTATAATGACAGAAACGATTGTTTTCAAGAAAAAACCTCTTGACATTTCCTTATATTTGTATATAATAATGGTAACAATTATTATTATTAATGATTGTCATCCCGATGCGGGAGGAATATTTAAGGAAGGAGAGACAGGTATGAAGACGCTTAAGTACAGCCGTCAGAGAGAATCCATAAAAAACTGTCTGATGAACCGTACTGACCATCCCACTGCCGACGCCCTTTACCTTTCCATCCGCGAGGAATTTCCAAATATCAGCCTGGGAACGGTTTACAGGAACTTAAAGCTCTTGTCAGAGCTGGGCGAAATAGCGAGATTTTCCTGCGGGGACGGTTCTGAACACTTTGATTATGTGACAGAACCCCACTACCATTTTGTGTGTAAGACCTGCGGGGCTATCATCGATCTTCCCCAGAGCCTGGTGCACAAAACGGAGGAGCTTATGACAGGGCCGGCGCCCGGACGGGTAGACTCCCACACCATTTTCTTTTACGGAGAATGCAGTGAATGTCAACAAAAAATAAAAATTATCTGTTGACAAAAGGTATCAAATATGCTATATTGATATCAGTAACAATTACTATTATCGAAATTAAAAAATCAAATCATAAAGGAGAAAACACTATGAAGAAATGGGTTTGCACAGTTTGCGGTTATGTTCATGAAGGCGAGACAGCTCCGGAGAAATGTCCGGTATGTAATGCACCGGCTTCCAAGTTCCAGGAGCAGGCAGGCGCTATGAGCTGGGCAGCAGAGCACGTTGTAGGCGTAGCCCAGGGCTCCAGCGAAGATATCATGGCTGACTTAAGAGCAAACTACGAGGGCGAGTGCAAAGAGGTTGGTATGTACCTGGCTATGGCAAGAGTTGCTCACAGAGAGGGCTATCCGGAGATCGGCCTTTACTGGGAGAAGGCAGCTTACGAAGAGGCTGAGCACGCAGCTAAGTTTGCAGAGCTTCTGGGTGAGGTTCTTACAGACAGCACCAAGAAGAACCTGGAGATGAGAGTTGAGGCTGAGAACGGCGCAACAGCTGGTAAGTTCGACCTGGCTAAGAGAGCAAAAGCAGCTAACCTGGATGCGATCCATGACACAGTTCATGAGATGGCAAGAGACGAGGCTCGTCACGGCAAGGCTTTCCAGGGTCTCTTAGAGAGATATTTCGGCTAATTATTACAGATAATTAAGGGGGTGTCGCAAAATCATCAAATTAGATGATTGAGCGATACCCTCGCTCTATACATAGAAAAATCCGGAAGAAATCCTTTTCATTTGGAACTTCTTCCGGATTTTTGGCATACTTTAAATATTTCTTCCTGTATTTGTTCCACCCCTAGTTTTCAGAGCCAAAATAGAGCCAGTTGGAATCACTATCTGCGCGCCTTCAGCTTCTTCAATATCGCTATAACATCTGGTTGCGTTGGAGTAAATTTAATGCCGGTTTCAACATCCCCATAACTTTTCTCGCTTTTCGCTCAATCTCTCTGGCGGTATGCTCACTGGTCAGCATCAAATGATTTCCGGCAATCGTATATTCCCGTTCTATGTATTCTTCTGTTATCGGGAACATATCCTGTATCAGAAATGCGCTTTCCCGGCTATCGTCCAGCTTAACGATATGGAGAATATCACAAGGTTTCCCACCTTATTTCCTTTAAGATACGGATCTGGCATATTTTCAAAAAATTTATCTTTGATAGTATAAAATCCTGTTTTCCTCATTATGGAAAAAGTCCCTCGCCTTGCGGCGAAGGACTATACTTTCAACCCGACCATTTATATACCACATATCGGTCAGTGGTAAACTTCCTTTGTACCTGCATTCTAGCAAGTGCAAAAAGGAAAGTCAATAGGGCTCCCTATAAAACAATAACAGATTTAATTGAATAATTAACCATTCTAGTCTTACTTCCTAATCGCTCTCATTATGCAGCAATCCCTTTTTCCGTTCTTTTAAATTTCTTCCAACTGGAATTCCGCCTGCAGCGCCCTTAACATCTGCGCTTCCCGGCGGTGGCAGGTAAAAATGATCATCTGGCCGTCGTAGGCCGCTGAAAGCCACTTAAGCGCAGTCCGCAGCCGGTCGTCATCATAAAGCGTAAAGCTGTCGTCAAAGATCAGAGGGAAGGGCTCCCCATCCCCCTGAAGAAGCCTGGCAGCCGCCAGCCGCAGAGCCAGATACACCTGGTCCATGGCCCCGCTGCTGATGCTCTCCAGCGGCACCAGTCTGCTCTTTGTATTCAGAAATACGTTTAAATTTTCATCAATGCTCATGCTGTCATAGATTCCTCCGGTGATCCCGGATACCAGCCTGGACGCCTCCTTATTCAGGTACAGGCCAAAGGAATCCCGGATGGATGAGGACAGCTCCGTCATGGTCTCCTGGGCCATCTCGATGGCCAGGATCTCTTCCCGGACCCGGTCATTTTCCGCCAGCACCCGCTTTAAGGCCGCGGCCCTGGTCCGGCAGGCATTCAGATGTTCCAGCTTCTTTTCCAGCTCCCACTGGGTCCTCTGCTGCTTTTCGATCATCTCGCTGCAGTTATTCTGTTTTTCCTGGAGAGAGCTGATATCTTCTGTATATTTATCCAGCGCATGCTCAGACTGGTCCAGCATATCACAAAGCTTTGAAAACTCTGCCATACGGCCATAAAACGCATCCATGGCCTCCGAGGATACGGTTCCGTCTCCCAGATGCCGGGCCAGAAGCTCCGAAAGCTGCGCCCGGGCCTCTTCCATTTTTCTGTCAAAGCGCTTTCCCCGGGCCGTCAGCACCATCGCCAGGACCAGGCCCATTATGGCCCCTCCTCCCCCGGCAATGACAAACAGCAGGAAACGGGAAAGATCTGTGATCCCCAGATATCCGGTCAGAAGGGCGCCGCAGACCGCCAGAAGTATACCCGCTCCCGCCAAAAGCTTCCGGGACCGTTTTTTACACTCGCGCTCCGCAGTGCAGAAGCTGTCATACAGGGATCTGGCCTTTTCCTCACAGGCCGCCACCGATGACCGGTCTGTAAACTGGCCGTCCGCCAGCACCTGGCGGCTTTTTTTCACCTTTTCAGCCAGGGCCGCCCTCTCTGCCTGGGTATTTTCAATGATCCCCTTTACCTGGGAACGTGTTCTCTGGTAGGCAGCCAGCTGGTTTTCATACTGGGGGGAGGAGATCTCCGCATCCACCGCCCGGATCTCCGCCAGCAGCGCCGTATACTCCCTGGATGCATCCGGGACCAGATTGGACTCCAGGCTCCGCTTCTGGTTTTTCAAAAACGCCGTTGCCTTCGTTATGTTCAGCGATATATTCCCAGTGGTGTTCATGTTGGCGATATAGTTCTTCAGCTCGCCCACCATACCGTCCTCAGTAGCGCTTTTTAACTGGCTGATGCTGATGGTGTTATTATACGTCGTTTCATTGAGGCCTCCCAGGATCCGGTCCATCAGGGCACGGGTGGGCTCCTCCTCCCGTCCCTGGGTCTCGTTGATGATCCTCAGATACCGGTCGTCCTTGCGGAATCTCCGCTCAATGCGGTAGACCACGCCCCCCTGCTCCAGACGCAGCCAGCCCTCGTAGGTCCCACTGTTCTCCCATGGCTCGTACTTAGAATACAGATCATTTCTGGCAGCGCGCCCACGGCCCCGTTCCATTCCAAAGAGCATTCCCCGGATAAAGGTATGAAGCGTGGACTTTCCCGCCTCATTGCGGCCATAGATCACATTGATCCCGTCTGAAAATGAGATGGTCCGGTCATGGATCTTTCCGAATCCGTTGATATGCAGTTCCAGCAGCTTCATGTTCCCTAACTCCTTTCATCCTTTGTCATCAAAAGCGCATGGATCCCATAATACAGGGCCTTTTTCTCCACCGGGCTCATATTTTCCTTCATTAACGCCTGGATATAAAATCCGATCATATCACTGGGATGGTCGGCAAACAGCGCGTGAAAATCGTACTGGGGCTCCGTTTCATCCAGGATCTCGCTGATATTCCACTGCCCTGCCAGAAGCTCCGGATCAAATTCCGTGTCCGGGTCCCGCATGCCCCGGATCCGGAAGCGGTAAATATTGGATGCGCCGCGCTTTTTGATCTCGTCCGCAATGAGCTGGGAAAGCTCGGCGTTGGTGGTGGCCGGGGTCACACTGACTACCAATGGGATATACTGGGCCTGGGCGGCTGCCTTGAATTTCAGAGAGGTCACATGGCCGGTGGCGTCGTCGATCTCTCCTGTCAGATAGCCGTGAGGGCCGGTCTCCGTAAGGTCCAGAGGCTCCGGGGAACCTGGATACGCCATCCGGTTTTCCAGAAGCACCGCAGGCTTATGGATATGGCCCAGGGCGATATAAGAAAACGGCAGCGCCGCCAAAGCGTTTTTATCAAAGGGCAGGTGCTTCGCATCCCCTCCATGGAGCATCAGGATCCTGGTCCGTCGGGAAGCAGATACAGAAAATCCCGCAGTCCTGTCTTCTGTGATCTCCGTCGTATGGTAGCTGAAGCCGTAAACCTCCGTGTTCAGATCCTCAAAATATACGGAGGTCATGGTCTCGTCCATCAGAAACGTCACATTGGGGCACCAGGAAAAGCTCAGAAGGGCAGAGCTTTTGCGGATCCGGTCATGATTTCCGGCGATGATCACCACCCGGGTCCCCGGGATCGTGGAAAACAGGTAATTGACCTCCTTCAGATCCCTGGCCAGCGGCTGGCGGTGGAACAGATCTCCCGAGATCAGAAGAAGATCCGCACGGCTGTCCCTGGCATCCTCAATGATGGCCTGGAAGGTGAGGCGGATGGCCTGCTCCCTCTTTTTCCCCCAGGGCCGGTCGCTGTCAGGCACCATCCCCCAGTGGATGTCTGCAGTGTGAATAAATTTCATGGCTGAATCCCCCAATTACCGAATAGAGACGAAAGGAGCGCAGCAGTCATCTGCGCGCTCCCAGTCACTCGTATTTTTTACAGATCACAGTTATTTACAGTACGCGGGAACGGAACCACATCGCGGATATTGCCCATTCCTGTCAGATACATCACGCAGCGCTCGAAGCCAAGGCCAAAGCCGGAATGGCGTACAGAACCGTATTTACGCAGATCCAGATAGAAGCCATAATCCTCTTCCCTTAAGCCCAGCTCCTTCATTCTTCCCAGAAGCTTGTCGTAGCTGTCCTCTCTCTGACTTCCTCCGATGATCTCTCCGATTCCCGGAACCAGGCAGTCCATGGCTGCAACCGTCTTTCCGTCCTCGTTTAGCTTCATATAGAACGCCTTGATCTCCTTTGGATAGTCCGTAACGAACACCGGCTTCTTAAAGATCTCCTCTGTCAGATAGCGCTCATGCTCTGTCTGGAGATCGCAGCCCCAGAATACTTTATAATCGAATTTGTCGTTATGCTCCTCCAGAAGCTTGATGGCCTCCGTATAGGTCACATGGCCAAATTCAGAATTTAATACATGGTTTAACCGGTCTAAGAGTCCCTTATCCACAAACTGGTTGAAGAAATTCATCTCCGCCGGGGCATTCTCCAGAACGTACCGGATCACATACTTTAACATTCCTTCAGCCACGGCCATATTGTCGTTGAGATCTGCAAAGGCCATCTCCGGCTCGATCATCCAGAACTCAGCCGCATGACGGGTGGTGTTGGAGTTCTCAGCGCGGAAGGTGGGTCCAAAGGTATAAACGTTGCGGAAGGCCATGGCATAGGTCTCTGCATTTAACTGGCCGCTTACGGTCAGGTTGGTGGGCTTTCCAAAGAAATCCTGGGAGAAGTCCACGGTTCCGTCATCCTTCTTCGGCACGTTGGCCAGATCCATGGTCGTCACCTGGAACATCTCTCCGGCGCCCTCGCAGTCACTTCCGGTGATCAGCGGCGTATGGACATAAACAAAGCCCTGCTCCTGGAAATATTTATGGATCGCATAGGCGATCAGGGAACGGACACGGAACACCGCCTGGAACGTATTGGTCCTGGGGCGCAGATGGGAAATGGTCCGTAAATACTCAAAGCTGTGACGTTTTTTCTGCAGTGGATAGTCGGCATTGGAAACGCCCTCCACCAGCACCTGATCCGCCTGGATCTCAAAGGGCTGCTTTGCCTCCGGCGTCGCCACCAGGGTTCCCTTTACGATAATAGCCGCGCCTACGTTTAATTTGGAAACCTCCGCAAAGTTTTCCATTGTATCGTGGTAAACGATCTGAATGGTATCAAAGCACGTTCCATCATTTAATACGATGAAGCCGAATGCTTTCGAGTCACGGATGCTGCGGATCCAGCCGCCCACCTGGACCTCTTTGTCCAGATATTTTTCACGGTCGCTAAAAAGCTCCTTAACAGTAGTCAGTTCCATTTTTCTTTCTCCTCAATTCTGTTTCTATAAATAAAAACCAGTTTATGACAGTATATCGTATTTTCAGCGGAGATTCAAGGGGAAGGTGGGAGAATCCTCCGGGAATCATCCTTGTATTTTCACAGCCGTTTTAGTAGAATAGGAAGGAAACCGAAAGACAGCATATGAAATCACATGCTCAAAAGCAAAGGAGCTGGTATCCATGGAGTTATATAACAAGCCAGTACAGGCAGCAGACAGCGGATCCTCTGAGGCGTATTCTGACCAGGGGATGGGGGAGTGTTCTGGCTGGCCCTCCAGCCAGGGGCTGGATGAGCTCAGCCAGCAGCTGGCACATATCAACTGCCGGTTCGAGGACCAGAGCGATGACCTCAGCGGAATCACGGATGATATTTTAAAATTGCAGCAGGTATTAAACGCTGTGTGTGAATCCCATGAGAAAAGCAGAGTTTAAATACAAGGCGCGTACAGTGTCGTTGTTGTTTTCAAAATAGTATATATATTATATACAGCAAAATCGATTAAACAGCAGTCTGCCTCTCACGCCATTTTTTGGACTTATTTCTTAATTTTTTATTAATTTCTGTATTCTCCTATAATTCCGATAATTTCTCTTATAAGAAGTATAATGTTCCTCGTAATGCAATTAGGAATTTCAAAAAAGTTTCAAAAAGAAAAAAAGGAGAGTGCATTAATTATGAGAAAGCAGACTAAAATTGCTGCCGTAGTATCCGCAGCAGCTCTGTTAGCATTAGGCGCTTCCATCACATCCTTCGCAGCTGCAAAGGGCACCTGGATGATGGTAGATGGCGAGTGGTACTGCTACGACAAGAATGGCGATGTATATGAGAATACCTTCTGCTCCAGCAATGGTAAGGAGTACTATGTAGGCGACGACGGAATGCTCGTTCGTTCCAGCTGGGTAGAGTATGACGGAGATTACTACTTCGTAAACTCCAGCGGTGCAAAGATCGTAAACGACTGGAGATTAACAACACCGTACGAGGACGAGGATGCAGATGAGGAATGGTTCTACTTCCAGTCCACAGGTAAGAGAGCAGACAACAAGAAGATCCTTTACAAGGGAAGCACCTTCTTCTTCGATGCTGACGGTAAGATGCTGACTGGCTGGGTAACAGCTGACGGCGATGATGTTGTAAACGAAGAGAACGATATTAAGGTTGGAACCACTTACTTCTGTGACGAGACAGGTGCCCGTGTAGAAAGCGGCTGGGTATACACCACAGAGCCGGCTACTGCTGACGATGATGCAGATGCAGATGAGTACTGGTACTACTTAAAGTCCAGCGGTAAGGTTGCAACTGGCAAGCAGTCCAACGTTAAGGGCCAGGGATTTGTATTTGGAAACAAAGACGACAACCGTGGACAGATGCTGACTGGCTGGGTTGGCGGAAAATATGATGCAACCGATAAGTCTTATACTTATGAAGAAATTGGTGGTGAGGATAGCCAGGTTCAGTTATCCGATTACAGAGATAACGATGTAGTTTACTACTGCATGTATGATGAGGATAAGGCTGATGGCCATATCCAGAAAAATAAGTGGAGAGAGATCTGGAGACCGGAAGACGCATATGATGAAGACGAGGATGATGATAAGTACTGGTACTGGATTGAAAAAGACGGTGAAGTATACATTCCGGATTCAACTGATTTAAAGGCAGCAGGCTTTGCTTATGAGCTTGGCGATGGCGCTCTTGAAAAAGACGGTGAGGATGAATTCTACTTCGCTAAAAAGAAGATTAACTCCAAAGATTACTTCTTTAACAATGACGGAGAAATGATTTCTGATTTCGTTAATGTTACCTATACAGAAGATGAGTCTGTAATTGGCACAGGTATGTATTACTTTGGCGGCTCTAATGATGGTTCCATGAAAACTGGTTCTCAGACTGTAAAGGATGACAATGACGATTCCTTCAAATTCTACTTTGGAACAAAGGATAACAGCAAAACTGGCGAAGTTAAGGGTAAAGGTGTTACAGGTAATAAGAATAACAAACTTTACTACATGGGTCATCTTGTAGCGGCAGAGGATTACAAGTATCAGCCGGTAGTTATGGATGTTGACAGAGATGGTAACGATGATGCTATGTTCATTGTAAACCAGAACGGTTCTATCCAGCATTCTGCTCTTGAGTATAAGGAAGACGGAGACATCTTAATTGATGCTAAGAAGGCTGGTGCTACATTTACTACTAAGAATTCCAAAGATAATGTTTGGGATAAGTACGAAGTTGTAGATGCGGCTAAACTTGCTAACTATGTGTACGTTGAATTCTTAAATCCGGAAGTTGTAATGCCGGTTGGTGGTGATAAGATCACTGTAACCGTGCCCAATGCATCCAGAAGCAACGCTCAGTAATTCGGATATCTAAAATCCAAAAGAAATTCTAATTGCAACACACGGACGGGAATTATTTCCCGTCCGTTTTGCTATGCTTCAAACTGGTTTCACGTCAAGAACGCAGAGGATCGAGTTTCACTGCCAAAGACTCTCACGGAACGTTCTTGTTTTTCTCCTCCCGATTGAGTATAATAGTATAAAGAAGGAAAGCCATGGTGCATAATCACTGGAATCCAACGGGAGGTGTTTATGGAACAGCTTAAGACAAACTGGGAAAGCATTGGCCTGTCCAACGATTTCCTTTTCGGAAAGATTATGAGGAAACCGGCCCTTTGTAAACGTATGCTGGAGATCATCCTGGGCGTTAAGATCGATCGCCTGGAGTATCTGGAATCACAGAAAAGTATCGATGAGGAGTGGGATGCCAGGAGTATCCGCCTGGATATCTATGTGCAGGACAACCGGGAGGTCGCTTATAATATCGAGATCCAGACCACGAATACTGGAGACCTGCCCAAACGGAGCCGCTACTACCAGTCTGTGCTGGATATGCAGCAGCTGAACAAAGGGGAGCGGTACAAAAATCTGAAGCGGACCTATATTATCTTCATCTGTACCTTTGACCTTTTCAGAATGGGCCGCCATGTGTATACGTTTGAAAACCAGTGCCGGGAGGACGGCTCCCTGCGGCTGGAGGATGACACGTACAAACTGTTTCTGAATACGGAAGGAGTCATGGACGATGTCAGCACAGATCTGAAGGCCTTTCTGGACTACATGGGAGGCCGCCCATCAGATCATGCGTTTGTGAAGGTACTGAATGATGAGGTGATTTTGGCAAAACATAACAAAGAATGGAGGCGGGAATATATGACATTGCTGATGCGTGACCAGGAAAATATTGATAAAGGACGGGAGCAAGGATTGAAAGAAGGACGGGAGCAGGGACTGGAAGAAGGACGGGAGCAGGGATTGAAAGAAGGACGGGAGCAGGGACTGGAAGAAGGACGGGAGCAGGGGCTGGAAGAAGGACGGGAGCAGGGACTGGAAGAAGGACGGGAAAAGGGCGAAGGCCGCTTTGCTGAACTTACGCAGAGGCTCCTTCAAGATAAACGTTATATAGATCTGGAAAAAAGCGCGACTGATCCAGAATACCGCCAGAGGCTATATGAGGAATACCGTATTCTGTAACTGTCCTTTTACCTTTCAAACATCTGTTCCTTACGATGGACAAACTTTAATGCTGGTGTGAATTTCTCATCAGTATATGCGTTTATACGGGCATTGCTTAACTTTTTTCACGTTCCAAAATCGAAGATGAAAAAATTTCTAGGTGCTTGTGAAGGTACTGAACGACGAGGTGGCCTTGGCGAAGCAAAACAAGGAATGGAGGCGGGAATATATGACATTGCTGATGCGTGACCAGGAAAATATTGATAAAGGACGGGAACAAGGACTAGAAGAAGGACGAGAGCAGGAATTGGAAGAAGGACGGAAAGAAGGATTGCAAGAGGGGCTGAAACAAGGAATTGAGCAGGGGGAGGGCCGTATTACGGAACTTATGCAGAAACTCCTTTAAGATAAGCGTTATATGGATATGGAAAAAGTGATATCTGCCCCGAGATATCGCCAAAAACTGTATGAGGAATACCATGTTCTGTGAAGATCTCCTCGTCTTTATCAAAATATTTTTATCTGACTGTATTTGACACAGATATAAATTTCAAGCTGGTTTAGGAATTTATATCTGTGTTTTTTAATGATCATAATTAAATTTAACATAAGTGGCTCTGTAAGGGCTGCTCTACATAGTAATTTTTATGTATAGGTCAGATATGAAGTCCAGATTAAAATTGCTGTATCTGACAGGTATAAAACGATATTGTTTTAGGAATTAGTGTAGTATATGTATTATATTAAATTCTGTATTTTTAAAAGTATACTATCGCTCATAGACTATTTTCTCTCTACTTTCTTAAGGAATTATTAATTTGGGTATTTTCTGCAAATTCCGATAATTTCTCTTATAAGAAGTATAATGTTCCTCGTAATGCAATTAGGAATTTCAAAAAAGTTTCAAAAAGAAAAAAAGGAGAGTGCATTAATTATGAGAAAGCAGACTAAAATTGCTGCCGTAGTATCCGCAGCAGCTCTGTTAGCATTAGGCGCTTCCATCACATCCTTCGCAGCTGCAAAGGGCACCTGGATGATGGTTGATGGTGAGTGGTACTGCTACGACAAGAATGGCGATGTATATGAGAACACCTTCTGCTCCAGCAATGGTAAGGAGTACTATGTAGGCGACGACGGAATGCTCGTTCGTTCCAGCTGGGTAGAGTATGACGGAGATTACTACTTCGTAAACTCCAGCGGTGCA
This sequence comes from Alitiscatomonas aceti, assembly GCF_025567195.1. NCBI lineage: Bacteria > Bacillati > Bacillota > Clostridia > Lachnospirales > Lachnospiraceae > Alitiscatomonas > Alitiscatomonas aceti. Next base: position 55,434 of record NZ_JAOQJF010000012.1, read on the forward strand.
AAGATCGTAAACGACTGGAGATTAACAACCCCGTACGAGGACGAGGATGCAGATGAGGAGTGGTTCTACTTCCAGTCCACAGGTAAGAGAGCAGACAACAAGAAGATCCTTTACAAGGGAAGCACCTTCTTCTTCGATGCTGACGGTAAGATGCTGACTGGCTGGGTAACAGCTGACGGCGACCAGGTTGTAAACGAAGAGAACAGCATTAACACAAGCACAACAAGCCCGACCTATTACTGCGATGAGACCGGTGCCCGTGTAGAATCCGGCTGGGTATACACCACAGCTCCGTCCACACCGGATGATGATGCAGATGCAGATGAGTACTGGTACTACTTAAAGTCCAGCGGTAAAGTCGCAACTGGTAAGCAGTCCAACGTTAAGGGCCAGGGATTCGTATTTGGTAACATGGATGAGAACCGTGGTCAGATGCTGACTGGCTGGGTTGCCGGAACCAAAGTAGACAAGGACGCTGATATGCTTTACAAGGAAATCGGCGGTGAGGATAGTGATGAAGTATTAAGTACTTATGTTAAGGATACAAGTGCAGATGCTGAAGAGGGTAACGATGCAGTTGTATACTATTGTATGTACGATGAAGACAAAGCAGATGGTCACATCCAGAAAAACAAATGGAGAAAGACATGGGCTCCAAAAGACGCATACGAAGAGGATGAGGATGCTGACAAGTTCTGGTACTGGATTGAGAAAGATGGAAAAGTCTACATTCCGAACGGTAACGATGTCAAAGCTACTGGTATTGAATATGAGTTAGGCGATGGAACAATGGACCAGGGTGATCAGTTTAATTTCGCCAAGAAGAAAATTAATTCCAAAGACTACTTCTTCAACGAAGAAGGTGCAATGGTTTCTGACTTTGTAAGCGTTGTTAAGTCCCTTGATCCGTCTGTAATCAGCGAGGGAATGTATTATTTCGGTGGTTCTGATGACGGCTCCATGAAGACCGGTTCCCAGACTGTTAAAGATGACAACGGTGACTCCTTCAAGTTCTACTTTGGAACCAAGGATAATGGTACCACTGGCGAAGTAAAAGGTAAAGGTGTTACCGGTAATAAGAACAACAAACTGTACTACATGGGTCATCTTGTAGCAGCTCAGGACTATAAGTATCAGCCGGTATTTATGGATGTTGCTGGAAACGGCGAAGAAGCTACATTTATTGTAAATCAGAACGGTTCTATCCAGCACTCTGCTCTTGAGTACAAAGAAGATGGGGATATCCTGATTGATGCTAAAACAAATAAGGTTGAGTTTAAAACAAAGAACTCTAGCAGTAAGGTATGGGATAAATACTCTGTTGAAAAGGGAAGCTTAATTATCAATGTTGAAGATATTGATGAGAAGGACGTAATGCCGATCAGCACAGACGTAATTGCTTCTGGCAGTGTTGCTAGCGGTAGCAAACCTCAGTAGTAAGCAAGTTTCCTAAATTCAGAAAAATTTCTAATTGCAACACACGGACGGGAGTTATTTCCCGTCCGTTTTGCTATCACACATCCAGGATGATTTTCTTGGTTGCCCTTTATTCAACTAGACCGTACATTCTAAGTAAATGGGACAGAAACAGCCTCCCGCAGCAAACAATTCCTATAAAAACAGAGACGCCCCTCTCAGAGCGCCTCTATAGTCTTAATAAGATTCTGTTTTATTCTTCGTCCTCGTCGCCCTCACACCAATATAACCGCATCATATCAAGGAATGCTTTATTGGTCGGTTTTGAAACTAAATGACGGCCCGCGATTTTATCCAGATATCTATGGTTATCCGTTTTCCATAATTTAGCGATAAAGGTCCTTAAATTCCTTTCAATACATATGGTTGTTGTATCCATGGCGTCGGCCATGTCGAAATACATAGATTTTGATATACAGCATAAACGCATCGGATTATCCTTTAAGATATCCAAAGCCAGGTACAGGCATTCCTCCCCTAAAAAGTTATCTGCAATTCCTAAGTTTCTAATATCTTCATGAATTAATTGTCTATAATTTTTCATTTGCTTAAACTTCCTTTTTAATAGTAATGTGGTCATTGATCCTAATATAAAATTTACTCTCATCAGCAGAATAAAATAGCAAAGAAAAATACACCGCTAACTATTTTCACCGGTGTTCCCACTTTTATATAGTACTCTTTCTATCAACACGATACGACATTACAATTCGACATTATACTATCATTTTGTTGATACTGCAAGCATATATAATACATAAAATAAAAATATCCTATATTTAACAGATTGGAAGTTTGTTTGAAGATTATCCGGAATTCATCAGAATTTTTGAAATAGCAAAACGGACGGGAATTGTTTCCCGTCCGTGTGTTGCAATTAGAATTTCTTTTTTGAACCAGATAAATTACTGAGCGTTAGCCGGAGAAGCGTCATCCGGTGTAGCCGGGTCATATACCTCGTTAATCGGCATTACAACTTTCTCATCAAGAACTTCAACATTGATGATTAACTTATCTGCATTTTCCTCATCAAGTACAGAGTACTTATCCCAAACATTATCCTTGGTGTTCTTTGTTTTGAATGCAACTTTGTTTGTTTTAGCATCAATCAGGATATCTCCATCTTCTTTGTACTCAAGAGCAGAGTGCTGGATGGAACCATTCTGATTTACGATGAATAATGTATCGTCTTCACCATTATTGTCCATATCGTACCATACCGGCTGATATTTGTAATCCTCAGCTGCTACAAGATGTCCCATATAGTACAGCTTGTTGTTCTTATTACCGGTAACGCCTTTACCCTTTGCTTCGCCAGTAGTGTTATTGTCTTTGGTGCCAAAGTAGAACTTGAAGGAATCACCGTTATCATCCTTAACAGTCTGAGAACCAGTCTTCATAGAACCATCGCTGGAACCGCCGAAGTAGTACATACCTAAGTCAATTACATTGGCATCTTCTGTATGAACGACATTTACAAAGTCAGATAACATCTCGCCATCAGCATTAAAGAAGTAATCTTTGGAGTTGATTTTCTTTTTTGCAAAGCTAAACTGGCTACCATCAACTTCGAGGGCACCGTCGCCAAGATCATAAGCATAACCAGTAGCCTTCATATCATCTGAATCCGGGATGTAAGCCTTACCGTCTTTTTCAAGCCAGTACCAGTACTTATCCTCATCCTCGTCTTCTTCATATGCGTCTTCCGGTCTCCAGGTCTTTCTCCATTTATTCTTCTGGATATGACCATCGGCCTTATCTTCGTCATACATGCAGTAATATACAACACCATTAGAAGCATAATCGCTTAAATGAGCAACGCTGTCCTCGCCGCCAATCTCTTCGTATTTATAGGAATCACCATCTTTGGTTCCGCCTACCCAGTTTGTAAGCATCTGACCAAAGTTGTCATCCTTGTTACCAAATACAAAGCCCTGGCCCTTAACGTTGGACTGCTTGCCATTTGCAACCTTACCGCTGGATTTTAAGTAGTACCAGTACTCGTCTGCATCTGCATCGTCATCTGCTGTGGAAGGCTCTGTGGTGTATACCCAGCCAGACTCTACACGGGCACCAGTCTCGTCACAGTAGAAGGTGTAGTTTTTATCGATTGCGTTTTCTTCGTTTACAACGTCGTTGCCGTCAGCTGTTACCCAGCCAGTCAGCATCTTACCGTCAGCATCGAAGAAGAAAGTGCTTCCCTTGTAAAGGATCTTCTTGTTGTCTGCTCTCTTACCTGTGGACTGGAAGTAGAACCACTCCTCATCTGCATCCTCGTCCTCGTACGGGGTTGTTAATCTCCAGTCGTTTACGATCTTTGCACCGCTGGAGTTTACGAAGTAGTAATCTCCGTCATACTCTACCCAGCTGGAACGAACGAGCATTCCGTCGTCGCCTACATAGTACTCCTTACCATTGCTGGAGCAGAAGGTATTCTCATATACATCGCCATTCTTGTCGTAGCAGTACCACTCGCCATCTACCATCATCCAGGTGCCCTTTGCAGCTGCGAAGGATGTGATGGAAGCGCCTAATGCTAACAGAGCTGCTGCGGATACTACGGCAGCAATTTTAGTCTGCTTTCTCATAATTAATGCACTCTCCTTTTTTTCTTTTTGAAACTTTTTTGAAATTCCTAATTGCATTACGAGGAACATTATACTTCTTATAAGAGAAATTATCAATAGTTTTTTTACATTTTTCGCAAGTTTTGCAAAGGATGTAAGCTTTTGACTCCTCTGGGAAGTATTCCGTACCTCCGATACATCCACATTATAGTATAGTTTCTTAAGAATTTCCATAACTTTTATCTGTTTATTTTCTTACGGATTCTTTACGAAACTTCATTTTTATGGCTATATTGTACTTATATTGGTACAATCCTTCATTTTTACCCTCTTGCAATTTCAATTTGGTATGGTATAATGTTCATATATTTAATTTTATTGTTTTTTTTGAACATGTAATTTTCATCTGCTTTCGTTCAATTTCTATGGAGGAATACGATTATGGATCGTTTTGGACTGCTGTGCAGAAATATTTATGAGAAGAAAAGGGTCACTCAGAGGGAACTGGCGGCAGCCATGGACCTTTCCCTGGGGACTTGCAACCACCTGATCCGGGATGCCCTGGCCGATGGACTGATCGCCCTGGATCCCCAGACGGGAGAATATTCCTTATTAAAGAAGGGTGTGGAGCTGCTCCAGAAATACCGGGTCAACAGCGCCGTCATCCTGGCGGCGGGCTTTGGCTCCCGTTTTGTTCCATTAACCTTTGAAACGCCGAAAGGGCTTCTGGAGGTGTTCGGAGAACGCATGATCGAGCGTCAGATCAGCCAGCTCCACGAGGCCGGGATCATGGATATCACCATCGTGGTGGGGTATCTGAAGGAGAAATTTGAGTACCTCATTGATAAATTCGGCGTAAAGCTGCTTTACAACCCGGAATACCACAATAAGAACACACTGACCACCGTTTACCGGGCCCGGGACTGCTTCAAGGGAAAAAACACGTATCTTTTATCCTCAGATAACTGGATCCGCGAAAACATGTACCATACATACGAGTGCGGCGCATGGTATTCTTCTGTATATATGGAAGGTGCCACCTCTGAATGGTGCCTGGAGGCCAGCAAAAAGGGGCTGCTCACCGGAGTGGCCGTAGGCGGCTCTGATTCCTGGGTCATGTACGGGCCGGTTTACTTTTCCCGGGAATTTTCCGAGGAGTTTTTCCCCGTGCTGGAAAAATATTATGAGACCCCCGGAACCGAGCAGATGTACTGGGAACAGGTTCTGGCAGACCTGCTGAATAGAACGGCAGGAGAACACGTTCCGTCCATGGCAAAGTACCCGGCTCCCAAAATGTACATCAACCGTCAGCCGGAAAACCAGGTGTATGAGTTCGAGAACCTGGAGGAGCTGCGGGTATTCGATGAAAAGTACCGGAACAATTCCAACAATGCGGCCATGGAGCTGGTGGCAGAAGTCCTCCATATCCCGGAATCCGAGGTGACCGATCTGAAATGCCTGAAGACAGGCATGACCAATAAATCATTCCTTTTTAAAGCCAGGGAGCGGTCGTATATCTGCCGGATCCCGGGGCCTGGAACCGATCTTCTCATCAACCGGGCCCAGGAAAAAGCCGTTTATGACGCCATCAAGTCCCTGGGGATCTCTGAGCATGTGATCTACATGAGCGGCGACACGGGTTATAAGATCTCTGAGTTTTATGAAGGCGCGCGGAATGGAGATCCCAGGAGCTGGCAGGACGTGGCCCGGTGTATGGAGCTGGTCCATCGCCTCCATAATTCCGGGATCCAGGTGGATCATTCCTTCGATATGAGAGAGCGGATCGACTTTTATGAGTCCATCTGTAAGGGATATGAAAAAAATCTTTTTGAGGATTACGATCATGTGCGCGGCCACATGAACACGCTTTTAAAGCGTCTGGGCCGTCTGGACCGCAAAAAGACCCTCTGCCACATTGACAGCGTCTGTGATAACTTCCTTTTCCTGCCGGATGGCGGGATCCGGCTCATCGACTGGGAGTACGCCGGAATGTGCGACCCCATGATCGATGTCAGCATGGCTGCGATTTATTCTTATTATAATGAGGAAGAGGCTGAAAAGCTCCTTGCCATATATTGCAGCGGAAATATCTCTGCCGAGGACCGGTTCGTTTATTATTCCTATATTGCCCTGGGCGGCTTTTTATGGTGCCTGTGGGCCGTATACAAAAGCAGTATCGGCGAAGAATTTGGAGAATACACGCTGATCATGTACCGGTACGCCAAGGAGTACTATAAAAAGATCGTTACCGATCCGGCCTTTCTCCTGATCGGGTCTGATTTTTAAATTTGTCCCGGAATTCCGGAAAATGTGGCAGAACTCCGGGATTTTGGCCCACTTTTGTAATAAATTATTCAAGACTCCATTGGGATTATATGGTATAATCAACATAGAAGTTTTTCGGAACTATTTTACCATGAGGGGGATTTCTATGATACAAAGGAAGCGGCTGGCTGCAGCTCTGTTAAGCCTGACCATGGCGTTTGCAGCCGTATATCCCGCCGTCCCGTCTTTTGCGGCGGCCTGGGAACGGAATGCCAACGGCTCCTATGTGGCGGCAGACGGCTCTGCACTCACAGGGATCACAGCCAGGGGCATTGATGTTTCCCACTGGAAGCAGTCCATCAACTGGAACGCCGTGGCGGCGGACGATGTGCAGTTCGTTATGCTGGGAACCAAATATAACAACGAGGTGGATCCATATTTCAGCGTCAATGCAGTAAACGCCTTCAATGCAGGACTGAAGGTGGGCGCTTATATTTATTCTTATGCCACCACAACGGCCGCAGCGGAGGCGGAGGCGGATTTTGTACTGAATCTGATCAAGGACTATCCCATTTCTTATCCGGTGGTGCTCGATGTGGAGTCCACGGAAATGAGCGCGCTGACCCCTGCCCAGCTGGCGGATGTGATCAATGCATTCTGCAAGAAGGTGGAGGCCGCCGGATATTATCCCATGGTCTACACCAATGATTACTGGCTTTCCCAGAAGATCGATATGACCAAGGTTCCCTACGACGTATGGGTGGCCCGGTATAACGCCAAGCCGGCCTATGCAGGCGCGGCCATGTGGCAGGCCACCAACGAGGGGCAGATCGACGGTGTCAACGGAAATGTGGATATCAACTTTGTCTTTAAGGATCTGTCAGCCAAGCTGCCTGCTGACCGGTGGCGGCTAATCGACGGGAAATGGTATTATTATAAGAATTATGTAAAGCAGACCGGCTGGATCAACGACGGACAGAGCTGGTACTATATGAATTCTGACGGCACCCAGTATAAGGGATGGCTGCTTCTGGATAATTCTTATTATTATCTGCTTCCTAAAACTGGGCAGATGATGACCGGATGGCAGACCATCGACGGGAAATGGTACTATCTGAAGACAGACGGAAGGATGGCCAGCGAATGGCTCCAGGATAATGGAAAATGGTATTATCTTCTGGACGGGGCTATGGTCACCGGATGGCTCCGGATCGGCACCGACTACTATTATCTGAAGGGCGACGGATCCATGGTCACCGGATGGCGGAAAATGGACGGTGCGTTTTATTACTTTGCCAGCGACGGACGGCTGGTACGCGGATGGCTGAACCTGGACGGAAAATATTATTATATGAAGGCAGACGGCACCATGGTCACCGGATGGCAGACCATCGACAATGTGACGTATTTCTTCAATCCCGACGGTGATATGGCCTCGGGCTGGACAGTCATCGACAATTACTGGTACTACTTTAACGGGAATGGCCAGATGATGACTGGATGGCTCCAGCTGGACGGCCGGTACTATTATCTCCATACAGACGGACGCATGGTCACCGGATGGCAGAGTGACGGCACCCACAAATATTATATGGATAAGACATCCGGCAAAATGGCTGTGGGATGGAAGCAGATCGACGGAGCCTGGTATTATTTCAACCCCTCGGGCCATATGGTCACCGGATGGGTCAAGGATAATGGTAAGTATTATTACATGAATCCGTCGGATGGAAAGATGATCTCCAATGGCTCCTACGCGATCAATAATATCAACTATACCTTTGACAACTCAGGCGTATGCCTCAATGAGGCCTCTGCCATTGACGGAGGCTCAGCTGGCAGCGTATATTCACCGCCGTCCGGAAATTCTGGAAATTCTGGAATTACCGGAAACCAGGTGACCAACGGCACCTCCTCTCCGGGAGGGATGTCTGCCGGAAATACGGGTACAGGGGCTCCCGGAGGCAGCGCTCCGGGTACGAATTCTGCTCCCGGCGGAAATGGGATCACGACCGTGAATCCCGGAAGTACCTCCGGCCCAGGCGGAAGTTCCGGAAACTCTGGCAGTACGGCCGGTCCGGGCGGCAGCAACGGCATGTCTGCCGGAAATTCCAGCATACCGTCCCCAGGCGGCAGCAATGTCCCCTCCGCCAATCCGGGAGCCAGCTCCGGCCCCGGCGGATCGTCGGGCAGTTCCAGTATCACGGTTCCTGGCGGAACAAGCTGTGATTCCCCATCCTGCGGTTCCGGAAGCTCCGGCTCTTCTGATTCGGATGGACTAAAGGAGTTCCAGACTGGCGGGCCGAAATAAGCGGTAAAAAAATCCGCTGGAGGATGTATCTGATCACATCTTCCGGCGGATTTTTCTATTTTTCCTTTTTTCTCTATTTCTCTATCTCTTTCCGGATCTCCTCCAGAGGCCGGCCTGTTTTTTTCGCAATGGCGGCCAGATCTTCATATTCCAGCTTGGTTCTGGCAACGCCATGGCCCTGGGAGATCTTTTTCCGCACGGGTCCATAAGCCGTTTCCACAGTTTCCTCCCGGCGCTTCAGAGTGAACCTCCGGCTGATATGCTCCCGGACGCCCAGCGTCGTGGTGTGCCGGAACAGCAGCTCCACCATCTTTTCTTCGTCCTCTCGTCTGCACATACAAGTCAGAAGGACACCGGGACGGCTCTTTTTCATCCCCACAGGGACCGTATAGACCTCCAGGGCTCCGGCTTCGAACAGCGCCTCCTCCGCAAAGCCAACGGCCTCAGCAGTCATGTCGTCCAGGTTGCAGGACAGCTCTGCGATCTCGTCTCCAGTCTCAGCGGTATCCCCCAGAAAGGCCCGGACACAGTTGGCCCGCTCGAAATCCTTTTTACCCATTCCGTATCCGATCTTTGACGTGGTCATCACCGGCATTTCCCGGAATTCTTTGACAAAATGCTTTAAGAGGGCCGCACCGGTGGGGGTGCAGAGCTCTCCCTGTACCTGGGTGCTGTATACGGGGATCCCCTGTAAAATATGGGCCGTGGCCGGAGCCGGGACCGGAAGGATCCCATGGGCACAGTGAACATATCCGCTTCCCACATGGACCGGAGAGGCGATGATCTGATCCGCTCCCAGTTCATGGAACAGAAGGCATACGCCCGCAATATCTGCCACCGCATCCATTGTACCTACCTCATGGAAATGGATCTGGTCCACCGGCATTCCGTGGGCATGGGACTCGGCCTCGGCGATCAGGGCATAAACTGCCTTCATGTCTTCCTTCACCGGGGCCGGAATATCCAGACCGTCAATGATGGAGGCGATGCCTGCCATGGTGGAGTGATGATGGTGATGGTGGGAGTGATCATGTCCGTCGTGGCTGTGGACGTGGTCACCGTGGTGATGGGCATGGCTGTGGGCATCGTGGTCCTCATGGTGGTGATCATGACCATCGTGGCTGTGGGCATGGCTGTGAAGCCCGTCAGCGGCAATGGGTTCGCAGGCTTCATGGGAATGGGTGTGGGCGTGTCCATGATCATGAACGTCTTCGCTCTCCTCTTCCTCCCCGAAAACAGTCACATTCATATGTGTTCCCGTGATCCCGCATTTTACGGCCGGTTCCGCTTCCACCTTCACGCCAGGCAGACCCAGTCCGTTCATTTTTCCAAGAAATTCTTCCTGCTTTTCCGGACACAGCTCTAAAAGCGCCGCCATGAGCATATCTCCCGCGGCCCCCATGCCGCAGTCCAGGTAAATCGTTCTCATTTCGTTTCCTCCTCTATCCCTTCATATGATTGATCATGCTGGCCAGATATCCGGCCCCGAATCCATTGTCTATATTTACCACACTGACCCCGCTGGCACAGGAATTCAGCATGGAAAGCAGGGCTGAGACGCCGTGAAATGAGGCGCCGTAGCCAATGCTGGTGGGAACTGCAATGACCGGGCAGTCCGCCAGGCCGCCAATGACGCTGGCCAGGGCTCCCTCCATTCCAGCGATGGCAATGATCACCCGGGCGCTCATGATGGTATCCATATGCGCCACCAGGCGGTGCAGGCCTGCAACCCCCACATCGTAAAGCCGTTCTACCTGGTTTCCCAGGGCCTCGGCTGTCAGGGCTGCCTCCTCAGCCACCGGAATATCGCTGGTCCCTCCAGTGGCGACCACGATCGTACCGACTCCGTCCTTTTCCGGAAAATCCCCGCATATGCCGATCCCGGTACCGTCAAAATACCGGAAGCCGGCTCCATCCTCGAACTTCTGTTTTAGGAGCTCTTCCGTATGACGGGCCTTTTCCGGGTCCATCCGTGTGATCAGGACCAGTTCCTGGCCGCGCTTTTTCATCGCCTCCACGATCCCAGCGATCTGCTCCGCCGTTTTTCCCGCTCCGTAAATCACCTCAGCGATCCCCTGACGCAGCCGCCGGTGGGTATCTAACTTGGCAAACCCCAGCTCATCAAAGCCTGCCTCCGAAAACGGCTCTTTTTTCAGCTCCAGGACCGCCTGGTCCACAGAAAGCTCCCCGGATGCCACCCGGTCCAGCATAGTCCGTATATCTTCCATATACATTCTTCTCCTTTACCCCATTCTAACCATCGGATTTCCAGGGGTTGGGCATAAGGCTTGATTTTCTAAAGAAAATCCCAAAAAAATCCGATTTTTTGGGCATACACTAGAAAAAGGCCATTCTATGCCCAATCCTGCGGTTGCAGGCGCAAAGATCTGCTCCAAAAGCCCAGAAACCTGCGGCACAGACTCAGAAGTCTGCTCCAAAAGCCCAGAAACCGGCAGTACGAACCTAAATTCACCAGCTGGTCCCACTATTTTGAAAAAGCCATGAAAAGAAAGCCCCGCCTGCGGCGGGTGCGTTCCCTTCATGGCAAACTCTGCTTCTATATGATTCTGTTCTGTTCCGGAGCGGCCCGGTCCCTTCAGCATCCCAAAGCTCCTGTCTGTCCAGAAGATCCGCGAAGGCAGCCATGCCGCTGGGCGCAGGGAAATGTTCTTCCCCCTACTCCACCACCGGATTTTTCAATGTTCCGATTCCCTCGATCATGCACTCGACCACATCTCCCGGTTTGAGGAATCTGGGCGGATCAAAGCCCATTCCCACGCCTGCTGGCGTTCCGGTGGCGATGATGGTACCGGCCTTCAGGGTCATGCCACGGCTCAGCTCACTGACCACTTCTGCGATCCCGTGAATGAACTGATCCGTGTTGGAATCCTGGCGCAGTTCTCCGTTGACCCAGGACTGGATCTTGAGCTTCGGCGGAAATTCCACGCTGTCGGCGGTGACGATCCAGGGCCCCAGGGGCGTAAATCCGTCCAGGCTCTTTCCGAAATACCACTGTCTGTGGGCCGTCTGCACCTCCCTGGCGCTGACGTCGTTCATAATGGTATAACCGAAAATATAATCCTCCACATCCTCCAAAGCCACGTCCTTCGCATCCTTTTTCAAGATCACCGCCAGCTCTGCCTCATAGTCCAGCTGGCTCGTAAGCTCTTTGTGGGATGGGATCCCATCACCGGGATCCGTAGCCCGGTTGACCCGCTTGGAAAAGTACACCGCCTGGTCCGGCTTGGAAAACGCTTCCTTTTTAAACCTGGCGGACTCTTCGGCATGGGCCAGATAGTTGATCCCCAGGCAGATGATGTCCTGATCCGGCACCGGGATCGGGGCCATGATCTTTATGTCCTCCAGAGGCGCGGCGTTGGATACCTCATAGGGAGGAAGACCGGAAATATGATCCAGGAGCTCCAGCTCCGACGGCCCGATCTCCCGTATGACCTCCTTCATGGTCCGGTATTCCATTCCCGCCGCAGAAAGGGGATACACAAAGGTCCCTTCCCGGTTCAGTACCCCTGTCAGCTCTTTTTTATTTATGGCATAGGTCAAAAGCTTCATAAAGCCCTCCTCACCGGTTTCCTAGCGGATGCGTTCCGGGAAGCCCACTTTTTTCTGGACCTTTCTAAGGGTCTTATTGGAGAAATACGATGCCTTCTCCGCATTCTCCTTGATCACCTTATCCAGATATTCTTTGTTCTTGCTGAGATCTGCAAACCGGTCCTGGAGTGGCTTTAATACACCGCCCACGGCCTCGCCCACGGCCATTTTGAAATCGCCGTAGCCCTTTCCATCGAATTCCTTCTCTACCTCTGCCGGTGTCTTTCCGGTACATGCGCAGTAGATGTCGATCAGGTTCTTAACGCCCGGCTGCTCGTCGCGGTACAGGATGATACCCTCGGAATCCGTCACAGCTCTCTTGCACTTGCGGATAATGGTATCTGGATCGTCCATGAGATAAATGCTGCCATTGGGGTTTTCATCGGACTTGGACATCTTTTTCGCCGGATCCTGTAAGCTCATGATCTTTGCTCCGGCCTTTCCGATATAGGCCTCCGGAACCGTGAACACATCTCCGTAGATATTATTGAAGCGGATGGCAATATCCCTGGTGAGCTCTAAGTGCTGCATCTGGTCGATACCCACCGGCACCACGTCCGCCTGGTACAGCAGGATATCTGCGGCCATGAGCACCGGGTACGTGAACAGGCCCGCGTTGATATTGTCGGCATGCTTGGCAGCCTTGTCCTTAAACTGGGTCATCCGGTTCAGCTCGCCCATATAGGTAAAGCAGTTTAAGATCCAGGCCAACTCCGCATGTCCCGATACATGGGACTGGTAATAAATGCAGTTTTTCTCCGGGTCAAGTCCGGCGGCAATATAAAGAGTCAGAAGTGTTCTTGCGCGCTTTCTAAGCTCTGCCGGGTCCTGACGGACAGTGATGGAATGCATATCCACGACACTGAAAAAGGTCTGGTAATCATCGGAAATCGTCACCCAGTTCTTTAAAGCCCCCAGATAGTTCCCGAGAGTCAGGTTACCGGTTGCCTGCATTCCGCTGAATAAAGTTTTCTTTCCGTCTAACATTGTTCCGTCTCCTTAAATTTCCTTTTCATTCTCCAGGGGCCGCCGCAAAGGGAAAGATAAGAACCCGCCCATTCGCAACAGCCCCCTGTATTTTCAAACAATTCTTTTATATTATAATACACTTTCCGTCCATTGTCCACTCTTCATTGCAGTGGATCAGGGCTTGTATCCTTCCCTTTTTGCCGTTATAATGGAAGCAGAACTGTTTACAGAAAGGAAAGGAACCATCTATGGACAAGATCGCAAGCTTCACTGTCAATCATCTGAAACTCCTTCCCGGCGTCTATGTATCCAGACGGGATACCGCGGGAGACGCCCGGATCACCACCTTCGACATCCGTATGACCCGCCCCAACCATGAGCCTGTCATGAATACTGCGGAGATCCACACCATTGAACACCTGGGCGCCACGTTTCTGAGGAACCACAAGGTTTACAAGGACCGGGTCCTTTATTTCGGCCCCATGGGCTGCCGCACCGGCTTTTACCTTCTGCTGGCCGGAGACTATGAATCCGCAGATATCGTTCCTCTCCTTCAGGAAATGTTTTCCTATATCCGGGACTTTGAAGGGGAGATCCCCGGCGCAGCCGCCAGGGACTGCGGCAACTACCTGGATATGAACCTTCCCATGGCCAGGTATCTGGCCCGGAAGTTCTGCGACGAGGTGCTGGAGGATATCCAGGAAGACCGACTCATCTATCCCGAATAGGCCATATCCGGCCGGGGATGCTGAAAAACAGGCTGAGAACTGTTCAACGCCGTCTTTTCAGTGCCCCGGCCGTTTTTTCTTTCCGGCAGCTCCATTGGCTCCCGGAACGGATCTCTCCCGGAACCGCCGGGCTTTTTCAGGCTAAATGGCAGACGGACCGGAAGGGGCCGCCGGTGCGGGCAGCTCCCTGCTGCCTTCCGCCTCCGGCGCTCCGTTTCCTGGCTGTCCGCATAAGACCACGATGCTCCGCGGCATCATGGCGATCTGGGACTGATCCTTCAGTTCTAAAGCCGCAGTCTCTCCGTACACGCCCTTTTCCGGGCCCTTTGACGTATCGTAAAGCACATGCCAGGTCTGGCCCTTGGGAAGGTGGGGAAGGCCGAATACATGGGGCTCCCAGTGCATGTTATAAAGTACATACATGGTATCGTCCTGGCTTCCGTCCTCCTTCGTTCCATATTCCCCCCAGTAAAGGATCCCGAACTGGCGGCGGAAATTCTCAAACTCCGGCCGCCATACGTATTCGCCGTGGTAGGAAACATCCGGGCGTCCGCAGGATCTGTAATCCATGATCCGGGGCTCCCTCTCCATATGGAATACACCATGTTTTTTCCGGAAGGCAATGAGCCCCTTCACAAATTCAAAGATGTCCCGGTTGGTCTCCAGAAGCCTCCAGTCCAGCCAGGAGATCCGGTTATCCTGGCAGTACGCGTTATTATTTCCCTCCTGGGAATTCCCAAATTCGTCGCCCGCCAGCAGAAGCGGCGTTCCCTGGCTTAAAAACAGCAGGAGGAACCCATTGCAGAGCTGCTGCCTTCTCAGATCCCGGATCCTTCTTTTCCTGGTGGGGCCCTCCTCGCCGCAGTTCCAGGAATAATTGTGATCCGTTCCGTCCCGGTTGTCCTCATGGTTGTCCTCGTTGTGCTTCCGGTCATAGGAGACCATGTCCATCATGGTCATGCCGTTGGTATTGGCCATATAATTGATGACGCCGTATTCTGCCGGGTTCCTTCTGGAGTGGAATGCCAGGCTGTTTAACATCCCCTCGTCGCCCTTCAGGAGCCGCCGCATGTCCTCCTCAAACCGGCCGTTGTATTCCGCCAGGTGCTTGTCCCGCAGCGTCACCTTCCCATCTCCCGGCATGGGATAGCCTGCTTTAGGCCGCCTTTCCAGGGCCTCCTCCCAGCTGTCAGCAAACAGCTTGGTGCACCGTAAGAACGGATCCCCGGCAATGGCCTCCCTGGGGGCAAAGCCCGTCAGCCGGAAGCCATCCACATGGTACTCCTGGAGCCAGTAACGGAGAACGTGGAGCACGTCGCCGGGAGACTCCTTCCCTGTAAAGTAAAACTCCAGGATGCACTCCATATTTTCCCGGTGGAGCGCCTTCACAAGCTCCTTGAATTCTCTCTCCGGCTCGGTCTCCCCGGAGCCATAGGAGGCCTTCAGTGCATAAAGGAACGATGGGCCGTATCCCCAGTAGTTGATCCGCCCCGTGGCCTCCGGCTTCTGTCCCGGGAGCCCGGCCGCAGGCTCTGTGACCATGACCTCGTCAAACTCCGTCACTGGAAGAAGCTCCACTGCCGTTACGCCCAGTTCCTTTAAATACGGGATCTTTTCCCGGATCCCGCCGAAGGTTCCCCGGTCTTTCACGCCGGAGGATCTATGCTTTGTGAATCCCCGCACATGGAGCCGGTAGATGATGCTGTCAGAATATGGGATCTCCGGCCTCACATCATCCTCCCAGTCAAATTCCCCGGTCAGAAGCCTGGCCCGCACCGGCTTCCCGGCCCGGGAGAGGTCTCCCCATTTTTCCCGGCCTGTGACCATCCTGGCACAGGGGTCCGGCATCCACTGGCCGTCGCACTGGAAGCCGTATTCCATATTTTCAAAATCATATCCCTTTAAGGTCATGGACCAGACGTCTCCGACCCGGTCCCTTTCCTGGAAATCGATGACTTCCGCCGCCTTTTTTTCTCCTCTCCGGAATAAAAGGAGACTTACCTTTTTCCCCTCAGCCTGTACGAGGATCTCTGCCCCTTCTTCTGTCGGCGTTACTCCCAATGGATAGAGGAGCTCATGTCTGTTCTTTCGTCCCGTCATATCCCGTCCTCCGTTCTATTCTACGTCTGTAAGCCTACCCCTGCTGCTCTGCGATCTTCGCCGCCAGCTCTTCCAGATACATCCACCGGTCCATCTTTTCTTCCAGCTCTTTCTCTGCCTTTTCCTTTTCCTCCATAAGCTGGTTCAGCTTTACAAAATCCCGGGCCGATGCCTGGATCTCTTCTTCGAGCCCTGCGATCCTCTCCTCCAGAGCCGCCATATCTGCCTCGATGGTCTCGTAATCTTTCTGCTCTTTATAGGTAAATTTCAGCTTCTGCGGCCCGCGGATCCTCTGCCCCTTTTCCTTTGGGGGGGCCGCAGGCTTCACGTCCGCCCGGCTCTCCTCTTCCGCTTCAGCCTCCGCGGCCTTACGGGCTGCATAATCCGTAAACCCGCCTTCATACTGACGGAGAACGCCGTCTCCCTCAAAAGCAAAGATCCGCCGTACCACCCGGTCCAGGAAATACCGGTCATGGGATACGGTGATGACGATGCCCTGGAAGCTGTCCAGGTAATCCTCCAGGATCATCAGCGTTTTAATGTCCAGATCGTTGGTAGGCTCGTCCAGGATCAGCACATTGGGCGCGCTCATGAGGATCTTTAACAGATACAGCCGCCGCCGCTCACCGCCGGACAGCTTCTGGATCACCGTATACTGGACCGACGGCGGGAATAAAAACCGCTCCAGCATCTGGGAGGCGCTGATGCTCCCGTCCTTTGTCTGGACGTACTCCGCCACGTTCCGGATATAGTCGATGACCTTAAGGCTGGTATCCATGTCCTCATTTTCCTGGGAAAAATATCCGATCTTCACCGTCTGGCCGATCTCCACCGTACCGGAATCCGGCTTTTCCCATCCGGCGATGATCTTCATCAGCGTGGACTTCCCGCTGCCGTTGGGGCCGATATATCCGATCCTGTCATT
The DNA here is from genome assembly GCF_025567195.1 of Alitiscatomonas aceti. Lineage (NCBI taxonomy): Bacteria > Bacillati > Bacillota > Clostridia > Lachnospirales > Lachnospiraceae > Alitiscatomonas > Alitiscatomonas aceti. The sequence goes on from NZ_JAOQJF010000012.1 coordinate 72,384, forward strand.
TTTCAGGAAAAAATACGTATAGTCCTTTATGAGCACCTTGTCCCCGTAGGCCTTGCAGATCCCCGATAGCTCCACGGTCGTCCTTCCCAGGCGGCTGGAAATGGATTCCATTCCCACAGCCTGCTCCTTTTCCGGCCCTTTGGCATCCCGGAGCGCCTCATACCTCTGGATCCGCCCCTTCTGCTTGGTGGATCTGGCCCGGGCTCCACGCTTCATCCACTCCAGCTCCACCCGGAGGATGGACTGGCGTTTCCGCTCCGACGCCTGCTCCATATCCATACGCTCGGCCTTCAGCTCCAGGAATCCCTCGTAGTTGGCCTGGTAGCTGTACAGCTTCCCGTTATCCAGCTCCACGATGCGGTTGGTGACGCTGTCCAGAAAATACCGGTCATGGGTGATCATAAGCAGCGCGCCCTTAAACCGCTTTAAATACTCCTCCAGCCAGTCCGCCATGGCGCTGTCCAGATGGTTGGTGGGCTCGTCCAGGATCAGCAGGTCCGTGGGCGATAAAAGGACCGATGCCAGGGCCGCACGCTTTTTCTGGCCGCCAGACAGCTGTCCGATCTGCTGGTCATGATCCGGGATCCCCAGCCGGTTCAGCATGGCCTTTGCCTGGCTTTCCAGATCCCAGATCTGGTCATGATACCGGCTCCGGTTTTCCCTAAGGACGCTTTCTAGGACCGTTTCTCCCTCCTCGAATACCGGATTCTGGGGAAGATAGCGGATATCCAGGTTCCTCCCGCGGACAACGGTCCCTGTATCCGGCTCCTCCAGGCCTGCCACCAGCTTTAAAAGCGTGGATTTTCCAGTGCCGTTGACGCCGATCAGGCCGATCTTATCCCCCTCGTTGATGGAAAAATCCGTGTCATTGAGGATCAGCCGTTCTGTATATGATTTGGTCAGATGCTCTGCTGTTACAAGATTCATGATTCGTATACCCTTTCCTTTAGTCCCCGATCACCACTTCCACCGGACAGTGATCGCTTCCCATAACATCCGTGTGGATGGCCGCGCTCACCAGCCGGTCCTTCAGGCTGTCTGATACGCAGAAATAGTCGATGCGCCACCCGGCGTTCTTCTGGCGGGCAGAAAACCGGTAGGACCACCAGGAGTAGACGCCCTCCAGATCCGGGTTAAAGTATCTCCAGGTATCAATAAAGCCCGCATCCAGAAGCCTTGTGAATTTTTCTCTTTCCTCATCCGTAAAGCCCGCGTTTTTCCGGTTGGTCTTCGGGTTCTTCAGGTCGATCTCCTTATGGGCGACGTTCAAGTCCCCGCAGAAGACCACCGGCTTTTTCTCCTCCAGCTTTTTCAGATAAGAAAGGAATGCGTCCTCCCACTCCATCCGGTAATCCAGACGATTTAAGCCGTCCTGGGAGTTGGGCGTGTAGCAGGTGACTACATAGTAATCGTCAAATTCCGCGGTGATGACACGCCCCTCCTTATCGTGCTCCGGGATCCCCAGGCCGTAGGAAACGGAGACCGGCTCCTCCTTTGTGAACATGGCCGTGCCGGAGTAGCCCTTTTTCTCTGCGTAGTTCCAATACTGGCGGTAGCCTGGAAGGTCCAGTTCGATCTGTCCCTCCTGGAGCTTGCTTTCCTGGATACAGAAAATGTCCGCATCCGATTCCTTTACATATTCTAAAAATCCCTTGCCCACGCATGCCCGGAGGCCGTTGACATTCCAGGAAATCATTTTTCTCATGAAGTTTCTCCTCGTATATCTCATATGCTAAAATCAGCAGCCGCCTTTGAGGCTCTCTGCTTAACTCAGTTTTTTCACAGCTCCAGTATATCATCTTTCATGACAATTTAAAAGAAATTTTCCGCACAAAGAAGCCCGCCTGCGGCAGGTGCATTTTCCTATGACAAAAGCCGGGGCCCGTCTGAACGGCGTTTCCCGGCTTTTTGTATGGGAGCGTTAATCCTTTAAGAATCTGGCTTCCCAGGCGTATTCTTCCATTTTTTCGATTTCTTCCTCTGTGAACCCGAACAAGGTCCGCATCAGATCCAGCTCCTTATTTACATTGGTCCTGGAGCAGGTCATGTTGTCGGAGTTGATGGTCACCCGCACGCCTGCATCAAAAAGACGGCGGATGGGGTGGTCCTCCAGACGGTCCACCACCTTTGTATGGTAGTTGCTGGTAACGCTGACCTCCAGGGTGATCCCCTCCTCCACCAGACACTTCACAAGCTCCGGATCCTCAATGGCCGCCACACCGTGGCCGATGCGCTTTGTGCCATAGGAAAGGGCGGTACGCATGCTGTCCGGTCCCGCTGCCTCACCCGCATGGATGGTCATGGGAAGACCGTATTCTCGCACCTTTGCAAATACCGGCGCAAACATTTCTGTGGGGAACAGGCCCTCAGCCCCGGCGATATCCACGGCGCAGACCACGCTGCCCAGGTATTTTTTCGCCGTCTCCACAGTCTGCATATTGAGCTCCTGGTTCGTATCCCCTCTCATACAGCAGAGGATCAGCCCCACACGGATCCGAGGATATTCCTTCATTCCCCGCTCTGCGCCGCGGATGGCCGCCTCCACCACCTGGTCCTGGGTGAGGCCGCCGCTTACGGAAAGCTGCGGGGCAAAGCGGATCTCTGCGTAGGTCACGCCCTCTTTTGCCAGATCCTCCACCAGCTCAAAGGTCACACGCTCGATGGCGTCGGCTCTCTGAAGCACCATCAGAGGCAGCGCGAACCGCTCCAGGTACTCCTCCAGGGTCTTGCAGTCCTCGGGGACCTCCATTTTAAACTTTACGTCCTCGGGAGAGGAAGCCGGAATGGCGATCCCCTGCTCCTTCGATAACTCCCATACGGTCTCCGGACGCAGAGAGCCGTCCAGATGCAGATGGAGCTCGATCAGTTTCTTTTCGCTCATTGGGTAGTTTCTCCTTTCGTTCCTATTTTCCAGCCGCTGCCTTCATCTGCTTCTTTTTCTTATTGCGCTCCACCATGGCGCAGTAAACGGTGTATGCAATGATGATGATCAGATACGGCATCATCTGGATGAACTGCAGCGGAATACCAGAAGACTGTAAGTAGTTGGCCAGGCTCTGGCAGAAGCCAAAGAGCAGAGAGGCCAGCATGCCGATCACGGCGTTTCCGGCGGCAATGGCCTGGGTGGCCAGGGCGATATAGCCGCGTCCTGCGGTCATTCCGGCAGAGAACAGGCCCACATAGCCCATGGAAAGGAAGGCTCCGGCCATGCCGGTCAGGATCCCGCTGAGGCTTAAGGCAGTATACTTGACCCGCTTTACGTGGATGCCCACAGACTCGGCGGCATCCGGAGACTCGCCCACAGCCCGGATGTGCATGCCCAGCTCTGTGTATTTAAACATGTACCAGATCACAGCCACCAGGATCAGAGCCGCATACGTCAGCACATGATGGCCGGAAAGGATGGCTCCGATGACCGGGATGTCCTGGATCACCGGGATGTCGATGCTGGGGAGCTTTAAGGACGCCAGAGACGTGGAAGCCCCCTTTTCCCCTGTCAGAAGATACAGGGCAAAGATCGTTCCTCCGGATGCAAAGGTATTTAAGGCGATACCGGAGATAACAGAATTGGAATTCAGCTTTAAAATAAAATACGCCAGTATGTTGCTGATGAGAAAACCTGCCAGCACGGCTCCGAAAAAGCCGATCCATGCGCTCTGGGTAAAGGCGCTGACCACAACGCCCACAAAGGCGGAGATCAGCATGGTGCCCTCCAGGGCAATGTTGTTGGTTCCGGACCGGGAGGCGATCATGGCCCCCAGAGTCGTAAGGAGCACCGGAGTGGCGCTTCTGAAAACGGCAAAATAAAACTCCGGAAGACTCAGTGTATTGATGATATCCTGTAAGATCATATTTATGCCTCCCCTCCCAGTGCTTTCTTCGCTTCCTGGCGCTGCTTCCAGCCAGCCATGAACCGCTCTGCCGTTACAAACAGGATCAGAACTGCCTGGATAATGGATACCAGCTCGTTCTGAACGTCGGACCGCCTGGACATGAGGTCTGCTCCCACACGGATATAGGCCAGGAAGAATGCCGCCAGGGGCACATTCTTCGGGTTATTTCCGGAAAGGATGGCGATGATCACGCCGTCCCAGGCGTAAGACGGTGAATCCTGCCAGTTGAACCTCTGGTACATGGCCATCTGCTCCACAGAGCCTCCAAGACCGGCAACGGCACCGGCGATCACCTGGGTCAGGATGATGACCCGGCTCGTATTGATTCCGGAATATTTGGCAAATTCCGGATTGCTTCCGGAAATACGGATCTCATATCCGAATTTTGTCTTATATACCAGAAGGTATAACAGGATCACCACAGCAATGGCGATCAGATATCCGGCGTGGAATTTGGTTCCGCTGATGAGGCTTCCCAGGGAGGCTGTGGGCTGGTACTTTAAGGACGCAAAGGTTCCGGCCGCCCGGTCTGCCAGGAATTTGGTGACCGTATAGATCCCCAGATAGAAGAACACATAGTTGAACATCAGGGAGGTCACCAGCTCGTTGGTGTGGAAATACACCTTTAAGAGAGCCGGGATGCTTCCAATAATGCCGCCCACCACAGCGGCCAGAAGCATGATCACTGCCGGATGAAGTCCCGCAGGAAGAGCCGTCTTAATGGCCAGGGCTGCGGTCACCACAGCGCCTGTGTAAAGGCAGGCGTCTGCGATCATGGAAAAGTTTCCGGATTTAAACACCAGTCCCAGAGCCAGACCCGTAAAGATCAGCGGTACGCTGCTGGCAAAAACGTCAAAGAAATGACGCTTGGACTGCAGCGGCCCCAGGAACAGGTTATAGATAGCCGTCACCGGCTCCTCACTGACTCCGAAGATGATGGCCACCGTCAGAACGAAGGCAATGCCAAAGGCACAAAGGAGTCTTACAGCTGTAAATTTCTTACTCACAGTACGCACCTCCGATCTGCTCTTTTGAATCTTCCTTTACTCCCAGCATGTAAAGTCCCAGGTCATTTTCCGACGTATTCTTTACATCACTGATATGGCCCACGATCCGGCCCTCATGCATGACCAGGATCGTATCGCTTAAGGAAAGGATCTCGCTCAGGTCGGCAGATACAAGTAAAATGGCCTTTTTTCTGGCCCGCATGTCCACGATCTTCTTCCGGATGAACTCGATGGCACCCACGTCAATGCCCCGGGTGGGCTGGTTCATGATAAGAAGATCTGGATCATAGTCAAATTCCCGTCCCACGATCAGCTTCTGGACGTTTCCGCCGGAAAGCTCGGACACGGACTGCTTCGAGTTATCGTATTTTACCAGGAACTCCTTTAGTATCCGGTTTGCGAAGCCGTTTACCTTTTTGCTGTCGATGAGTCCCCTGGATTTTAACTGGCCGGTATAGTACACCTTGGAGATGGCGTTGTCCTCCAGACTCAGCTTCGGCGCGGAGCCGTACCGCATCCGATCCTCGGACACATGGGAAATGCCGGCCTCCTGGCGTTTCAATACGGAGGCCCCAGTCAGGTCCTCTCCATTTAACCGTACCTGGCCGCCCTGGAGCTTTAAGGTGCCCACAATGGCCTCCACCAGCTCTGACTGACCATTTCCATCGATGCCTGCGATCCCCAGGATCTGCCCCTCTTTAATAGAAAAGGAAACATGGTCCAGGCGTGTCTTTCCGAACTGATCGGCATACACCAGATCCTTTACAGAGAAAACGGTCTTTCCAAAATCCGCCTCCGCTTTTTCGATATCCAGACTCACCTCACGGCCCACCATCAGCCGGGAGATCTCATGCTCATCCAGATCGGAGATCTCATAGGTGCCCATGGTCTTTCCGTCCCGCAGGATGGTCATGCGGTTGCAGAGAGCCTTTACCTCGTTCAGTTTATGAGAAATAAAAATAATGGTATGTCCGCTTTCTTTTAAGAGCAGCAGCTGCTCGAACAGCTCCTCTGTCTCCTGGGGCGTAAGGACCGCCGTGGGCTCGTCCAGGATCAGGATATGGGCTCCTCTGTAAAGGGCCTTCAGGATCTCCAGCTTCTGGCGCATGGCCAGGGAAATATCCTCTACCTTTTCCTCTGCTTCCACCTTCAGGTTATACCGCTCTGACAGCTCTCTTGTGATCTCCACCGCTTTCTTCCGGTCCACCTTAAAGGGTGATCCGGTCTCAGCTCCCAGGATCAGATTCTCTGCCACAGTCATAGACGGGACCTGCATGAAGTGCTGGTGCACCATTCCCAGGCCGGCGGCAATGGCATCGCCGGAGGAGGTGAAGTGGACTTCCTTTCCATCCACAAAGATCTGTCCCTCGGTGGGCGCCAGCATGCCGAATAACATTTTCATCAGCGTAGATTTCCCCGCGCCGTTTTCCCCCACCAGCGCATGGATCTCGCCTTTTTTTACACTAAGATTGACGTTGTGGTTGGCCACAACTCCTCCCGGGTATACCTTTGTGATATTCCGGGCTTCCAGGATATTCCCCTGCTCCATATGATTTTCCTCCGTAACGGTTCCGAGCTTTTGCGCAAAAGGCGCTGAAATGGAGATTTCCCTTTCAACGCCTTCCAAAACGCCTGTCTTCCCAAAAGATTACTGGGCGCCGTTAATGATTCCCTTTAATGTCTCTTCGTCCATGCCGTATGCGGTGTCCACAGTCACCTCGCCAGCCAGGAGCTTCTCCTTTGCACCGTCCACAGCAGTCCTTACGTCCTCCGGTACTACGGTGTTGTAGATCTCGTTGTCAGCAAGGCCCACAGCGCCTTCTGCAAGTCCAAGGGTCTCATGCTCGCCGTAAGGAAGCTCTCCGCCCTGGGCTCTCTCGATGGAACTGAAAAGGCTGTCGCCTACGCCCTTGATGGCAGAGGAGATGATGTAGTTGGCTTCATCCTTTCCTTCGTATGCCAGAGCCTGGTCAGAGTCCACGCCGATCACATACTTCTGGCTCTCAGCGCCAGCCTCGATAACACCTACGGAAGCCGGGCCTGCTGCTACGAATACGCAGTCAGCGCCAGAGGAGTACTGGGTCAGCGCCAGCTCTTTTGCGGTTGCAGAGTCCACGTAGGAACCAACGTAGGAAACCAGGACCTTGATGTCCGGATTTACAAACTGTGCTCCCTCGATATAACCCACAGCAGAGTCGTTGATAACGGCTGCTGTATCCTTTGCTCCTACGAAACCGATCACAGCGTCCTCATTGGCGAACTCCATATCGGAAGAGGTCACGCTGGCTGCCAGAACTCCGGCTAAGAATGCGCCCTCGTTCTGCTTGTAGCTCATGGAGTATACGTTGCTCAGATCACCAAGAGTGTAGTCCACGTCTGTATCAAAGATGATGAACTTCTTCTCCGGGAACTCCTGGGCCACCTGCTCGGTGATCTCCTTCATATCCCAGAGACCAGTGATAATGATGTCAGCGTCAGACTCGGCGGCATCCAGCATGGAGCCCTCGAATTTTGTCTTGTCGCTTCCCATTTCGATCATCTCTACCTCGACCTGGTCTCCCATTTCGCTCTCGATCTTCTTCATTCCTGCCTGGGCGGAATCGTTGAATGCCTTATCGCCAAAGGAACCTGTCACAAGAAGAGTCACCTTAACCTTCTCGCCGGAAGCAGCCTCTGTCTCTTTCTTTTCTGCATCCTCTTTTGCCTCTGTCTCCTTTTCAGCTCCTGCCTCTGCAGAAGTTTCCTTTCCGGCTGCAGTGGTCTCCTCAGCGCTGTCTCCTGCGCATCCGAACAGCATGCTGGCGGTCATAGCCATAAAGGCAGCGCCGCATAAAAATTTCTTTTTCATAATACGTCATTCTCCTTTGCTGTAAATGAAATTGGTTGATTTATTCAAACTATCCAGTTTTTCCAGATAGTCTGTTTTGCTCATTACGGGTCGGAAGGCCTCCTTGATCCTCCAGGCAGCCGCTCCTCCGTCAGACAGCAGCTCCTCAATGGCATCGGCAAAATACCGGGCCGGGATCTCAAAAGCCTGGACCGGATCTGCGGTCTTAAAGTCCTTGCCGTGGATGGTCCCGGAGAAGCCTGCGGTTCCGATCTCCACTGTGGGCCACATCATGGAAATATCGCCCATATCGCCGGAAGCGAATCCGTGGGTCCCCTGGGCGATCATGGAATCATCCATATAATTGCGGATATGCTTCTTTAAAAGCTCCGTCAGATTTTCGTCCTGGTGGAGCGGGAAGTAGCCCGGCGTATCCTGGATCTCCAGGTCGCAGCCGATGGCCATGGCCCCGGCCTTTAAGGAACGGTTTACCTTTTCCTCGGTCTCAAAGATGGCGTCTACGGTCTTTGCCCGTACATACATCTCCATCCGGGTCCGGGACGGGATCGTATTAACGGTCTGTCCGCCCTCCTGCATCACGAAATGGACGCGGATGGCGTCTTCAGCCCGGAAAGTCTCTCTCTGGAAGTTGATGGCTGTCATAGCCAGGTTTGCGGCGTTTAAAGCGTTGACGCCGCCCTCGGGGTTGGCTCCCGCGTGGGCTGCCTTTCCTTTAAAGATGGCCCGCTTCTGGATAAAGCCGTTTAAGCTGGCTCCGATCTCTGCGTGATATTTTTCCATATCCAGCCCCATGGCGTGGCAGGACAGCATGATATCGATATCGTCAAAAACGCCCTCATAGATCATTTCCTGCTTTCCGGACGGATATTTCAGCTTTCCGTCGGCGATCAGGGATCTTCTGTAATCCATGTCGCAGAACTCTTCGCCCGGCGTAAAGAGCAGAGTGACCTTTCCGCAAAGGTCCTCCAGCATGCCAGACTCCTTAATGGCTAAAAACAGGCTCAGCATCACGCCGGTCTGGGCATAGTGGCCGCAGGTGTGGGCCGCGTAATCGTCCTTATTGGCATAAGGATGGCCCAGGGTAGGAACCGCGTCAAATTCAGCGATGAGCCCGATCCCGGGGCCTGGTCTTCCAGAATCCAACGTGGCCGTAAGTCCTGTATAGGCCACATCTTTATAAGGGATCCCTGCCTGGCTTAAGGCCTCTGTCACCTTCTCCCGGCTGCGGAATTCTTTAAATCCCAGCTCCGGGTGGCAGTAGATGTCTTCGCTCAGCTCTATGATCCGCGGAAGGATCTCTGTAAGCTTCTCATGTACTTTTTTCATGTTTTTCCCTCCTCGTATGGTCAGTCGTTAAAAGGGTAACAGCGTTATAATAATCGAAAATAGGGGCTGTGTCAAGGAAAGAAGCCATTCTGCCATAAAAAAAGAAACGCCCAGGCCCTTTTTCCTGGACTCTGGACGTTCCTGTTTTATGTTCTTTAACGGTCATCTGGATAACATGGGCCTTACGGCCTTTCTGAGCTTCGGGCCGAGGATCACAGCCAGGAGGATCTTCACCGCGTCTCCGGGAAGATACGGGATCACGCCCACTCCAAGGGCCGCTGTAAATGTAAGCGACATCTGCTCCGCCAGCCACACGGTCCCAAACAGGTAACATATGGCCGTACCCACGGCCATTCCGATCCCATGGAGAAATATGCGGTCCGGGAACCGCTCCACCATAAAGCCCGCAGCCAGGGTCATGAAAATAAAGCCCAGAAGGTATCCGCCCGTGGGCCCTGCCAGCTTGCCAAGGCCTCCCGCAAAGCCGGAAAACACAGGGAGACCTGTGGCTCCCAGCAGCAGATACAGCCCAAAGCTCATTAAGGAGCCCTTCATTCCCAGAATATAGACCATGAAATAAAGCACCAGGTTGGTTAGGCTGATGGGTACCGGGCTGACGGGAATCGGTAAGGCCAGGGGGCCAAAAATGCACAGCACCGCCGTCATCAGCGCCGTAACCGTCATCTGGGCCGTCGTCATCCTTCCCTTTTTCAGTGAAGCAGTTTTTTCCATAATATAGATTCTCCTCTGTCAATTTTCTCCGGTATCCTGTGGCCGGGAAGATCCCATCCCCGGCACATTGTCAACCAGAATCATATTCATGTTTACATTATAACAGAGCTTTTTTCATTGTCAACCTTTTTATTATTCCAGTTTACATCCTTTTCCCCACCGCCGCTTGCACAGCCCCACCCGTCGTGCTACACTGATATCAGAAATCTTTTACGCCGCCTCTGGAAGGATCCGAAACCGGCGCACAGCCGGGGTCCGGAAAGGAGCCGGTAAAACATACAGGATGGTGAGCAGTATGATGGAACAGTTATCCATGTTTGATTACAAAGAGACCATGTCCCCTCTGGCCAGCCGGCTGCGGCCGGAATCCCTGGAGACCTTTGTGGGCCAGAAGCACCTGCTGGGAAAGGGGAAGCTCCTGCGCCAGCTCATCGACCAGGACCAGATCCCTTCCATGATCTTCTGGGGGCCTCCCGGCGTCGGGAAGACCACCCTAGCCAGCATCATCGCCAAACGGACCAACGCCGACTTTGTGAATTTCAGCGCCGTTACCAGTGGCATTAAAGAGATCAAGGAGGTCATGGCACGGGCGGAGCTGAGCCGCCGGTCCGGGCTGCGGACTCTGGTATTTGTGGACGAGATCCACCGCTTCAATAAGGCCCAGCAAGACGCATTTCTTCCTTATGTGGAAAAGGGCAGCATCATCCTCATCGGAGCCACCACGGAAAACCCGTCCTTTGAGATCAACGCAGCTCTTTTATCCCGGTGCCGCGTTTTCGTCCTCCAGCCTCTTTCCACCGACGACTTAACGGAGCTCCTCCACCATGCGTTAAAAAGCTCCAGGGGCCTCGGCTATCTGAATGTGGAGATCGGAGAGGAGCTGATCGCCGCCATCGCGGCATTTGCCAATGGAGACGCCCGGACGGCTTTAAACGTGCTGGAAATGGCCGTGACCAACGGGACCATCACACCGGAAAAGACCATTGTGACCCGGGATATCCTGGAGCAGTGCATCAGCAAAAAATCCCTTCTATATGATAAGAATGGTGAAGAGCATTATAATCTGATCTCCGCCCTCCATAAATCCATGCGAAACAGCGATCCCGATGCAGCTGTCTACTGGCTGGCCCGGATGCTGGAGGCCGGGGAAGCCCCCCTGTACATCGCCCGGCGGCTGATCCGGTTTGCCACCGAGGACATCGGACTGGCCGATAATAACGCCCTTACTCTGGCGGTCTCCGTCTACCAGGCCTGCCACTTCCTGGGAATGCCGGAATGCAATATCCACCTGACCCACGCCGTGGTCTATCTGTCCCTGGCGCCCAGGTCCAATTCTGTTTACATGGCCTACGAGCACGCCAAAAAGGACGCCCTGAGCATGCTGTCCGAGCCGGTCCCCCTGGTGATCCGCAACGCGCCCACCGGGCTTATGAAGGAGCTGGATTACGGGAAGGGCTACGTCTACGCCCACGACACGAAGGAAAAGATCGCCCGCATGGAATGTCTGCCCGAATCCTTAAAGGGAACCCGGTACTACATTCCTGGCGAGGCGGGAGAAGAGAAAAAACAGGCAGAACGGCTTAAAGAGGTGCAGAGGTTCTGGGAGGATGGAGAATCGCCCGTTGATGCAGGATAATCCCCCTCTTCCATGCATGAAAAAGGCAGACGGCTGGGCTTTCTCTGCCCTTTCAGCCATCTGCCTTACGGATATCCGGAAATCCATGGGGATTCCGGACAGCTGGACGCGAATCCAGCCTATTCTGCCATCATATCCAGTCCTGTCATAGCCAGTACCTTCACAGCCGCCAGAAGCGCCCGTTTTCCTGCCGGGCCGCCGGAAGCCTCTGCAAAGGGAGCCGTATGGGTCCCCAGCCCCTCGCCGACACCGATATAAAACTGGGCCGCAGGCATGGCGTGGGTCACGTTGCCCACGTCCGTGGAGCCGATCCCCTGGGTCAGATCCCTGGGGATGTGGTGCTCGCCGATGAGGTCCATGTTCTTCTCCACAGCCTCCACCAGTCTCTGGTCATTTCTCACATCCTCGATCAGGTAGCCGTCCTGGGAGATCTCCACCTCCACTCCGGCGCACATGGCCGCACCCTGGGCGCACCGGTCGATGACAGCGATCACTTCCTTTAAATACTCCGAATCCAGAGCGCGGATATTGAACTTGCATACAGCCCGCTCGGGAACGATGTTCACAGCCGTACCACCCTCCAGGACGATGCCGTGTACCCTTGTGTAGTCTTTAAAATGGAGCCTCTGGGAATCAACGGCGTGGAACATCTGCATCACACCGTTTAAAGCGCTGGCTCCCACCCAGGGACAGGCTGCTGTATGGGCCGGTTTTCCCTTGAAGGTATACACCTTGTTCACAGCCGCAAAGGAAATATCATCGGCCATGGACAGATCGCTGGGATGCATGATCAGGGACATATCCACGCCCTCAAAGATCCCCTCGTCCAGCATGGTAATCTTCCCGCTGCCGTTTTCCTCCGCCGGGGTACCGAATACCTTCAGCGTTCCGCCGATGCCGTATTTTTCCATGATCTCCTTTAAAACCACTCCGGCTCCGGCTCCGCTGGTGCCGATGAGGTTATGGCCGCAGGCGTGGCCCAGCTCGGGAAGGGCATCGTACTCACATAAAAATGCAAAGGTCATTCCCGGCTTTCCGCTGTTATATTCCGCCACAAAGGCCGTATCCAGGGAACCTGCTCCCCGTTTTACAGAAAAGCCGTGGCGTTCCAGAAGGCTGCATAATTCATTCTGTGCCATCTTTTCCTGGAACGCCAGCTCCGGATGTTCAAAAATACATGCGCTCACCGCCTCAAATTCTTCTCTGTGGGCCTCTGCAAGCGCCTCGATCTCATGCTTCATTCCTGTCATATCCATGATCCATTCCCCTCCATGATCCTTTTCCTGTCTGTTTTCTGCGCCGGGAGGCTGTGCTTCCCCTCCGGCGGATTCTGCGTGCCCGGACCTCTGCGGTATACACAGAAGCCGGCGCGCGCCAACGATACCATTGTACCATCTTCTCCCCATTTTCACAAGGACCTAGCAGAGTCTTTTATGGTTTTTTTGGATCTGGCGCAATTTTCTCCACAATTTTATTGTCATATCTCAAATTACTGATATAATATAGATAGACTTTTTATTCTGGAAAATATATCTGATTTAGGAGGAATCTTATGACCACATTATTTACCAACGGAAATCTCGTGGATGTGATCGGCCAGACCGTCCTCACCGGCGGCAGCATCCTGGTGGAAAACGGCATGATCAAAGAGGTAGGAACCAGTATCGCTGCTCCCGATGGCGCAAAGGTTGTCGATCTGGGCGGAAGGACCGTGCTCCCCGGGCTTTTCAACTGCCATGTACATATGTGCTCCGATGCCGGGACCGGCGCAAAGGAAACCATTTCTGACGCCGCTGTCACCATCCGGGCCCTTAAGAATTTAAAAACACTGTTAAATTCCGGCGTGACCTACATCCGTGACGCAGGCGCACCCAAATATATTGATGTGGACCTCCACGACGCCCAGTTAAAGGGCGAGATCCTGGCTCCGGAAATGCAGACTGCATGCCGCTGTATCTGTATGACCGGAGGACACGGCCACGACTCCGGCCGTGAGGCTGACGGTCCCGACGACTGCAGAAGAGCAGCCAGAGAGCAGTTAAAGGCCGGCGCCAACTGGATCAAGGTCATGGCCACCGGAGGCGTTATGACCAAGGGCGTTGAGCCGGGCTCCCCGCAGCTCACCGAAGAGGAGCTCCGCGCAGCCATCGAAGAAGCCCACAAGGCAGGGGCCAAAACCTTCACTCATGCCCAGGGCATGGAAGGCATCAAAAACGCTCTCCGGGCCGGCGTGGACTCCATCGAGCACGGCTTCTTCATGGACGACTGGTGCTTCGACTTCATGAAAGAGCACAACGTGTTCTTCGTTCCCACCCTGGCCGCTCCCTACTGGATCAAAAAATACGGCACGGACGCCGGGATCCCCGATTACATGGTGAAGAAGGTAGAAAAGACCATCGACGCCCACCAGGATACCTTCCGCCGCGCCCATAAGGCAGGCGTTAAGATCGCCCTGGGAACCGATGCGGGAACCCCCTTCAATAAATACGATATGACTGGCTTTGAGTGTATCCTGATGGTGGAAAACGGAATGACCCCCATGGAGGCCATCCAGTGCGGTACCATCAACGCTGCCGAGCTCATGGATGTAAAGGACACCCATGGCTCCATCACCCCGGGCAAAAAGGCGAACTTCGCTGTCTTTGAAAAGAGCCCGCTGGAGGATATCCACGCTATTCTGGACTGCTCCATGACTGTCCTGGGCGGCGAGGTCGTGTTTGAGAAATAATACATTGGTTACCTGTGTTTCTTGAAAATTCCTCTTGAATATTTTCAATGTTTATTATAGAATGTATACAATGATAAAAAAAGGAGGTAATTCATCATGGCATATGTAATTAACGATACTTGCGTTAGCTGCGGTTCCTGCGCTGGCGAATGTCCGGTAAATGCAATCTCTCAGGGAGACGGCAAATACGAGATCGATGCAGATGCATGCATCAGCTGCGGAACATGTGCAGGTGTATGTCCCACTGGCGCTATCAGCGAGGGCTAATATCTCACGTATTAGAAGAATACATAAAAGCTGCTGCGCTTTATTTGCGACAGCAGCTTTTTTGTTATGATCATTTTTATTTTACAGCTTGTTCCCATTTCTCCCAAACTTCTTCTTTTTCCCAAAGCCCCCGGAAAAAAACGGGATCCGGGATGCGGCGGCCTCCGCCTTTCCCTTGTTTTCCCGCTGGTACAGACGAATCGTCTCATCCAGCTGGCGGAACCGCTCCTCATCTCTTTCATCAGCCACCCGCATCAGGTAGTCCACCTCTTTTATGACCTTGTCATTGACCATGCGGCTGATATCCTGACTCAGCTTTTCGTTGTTTTCCTCGATGGCCTGTCCGATCATCTGTCCCAGCATGGCCCGGAACTGCTCCGCCCGTTCCTCAGCCATCATGGTCGTCAGGGCCCGGTCATCCATGTTTTTTACTTTTTCATCCTCATGCTCCGTATGATCCTTTAAAGCAGCCACAACATCCTCCTCCAGAATATCATTGGGAACAACCACTTCCCCATCTGATTCCAGGGATCTGGCAAGCGCCGCTTTAATGGCCTTGAGCTGATATCCCTTCTCCTTCAGCTCCTTGATCTGCTTAAAAAGCCGGATATGAAGCTCCGTATAATATCTGTGTCCCATCTCATTCCTTGGTATATTCATTTCCAGCTCTTCTTCCCAATACCTGAGAACGTGGGATTCAACATCCACCTTCCTCGAGGCATCGGAGATCAGATAGTGCGTATCTGCCATGGTTGTCCTCTTCCTTTCCCTGTTACATAATACGATGTTAGGGGCTCAGGTCTTAAAATCGCCTGCAAGCAGCCTTGTGTCGAATCGATCGGCCTTTTGACCCTGATATCATAATATATGTGAGGACGTTCCAGAATATTCCAAAAATGTTGAGATACAGTCTGAATGGGCTTACTGCTCCTTGGCCATGTTCACAAACCTTGTGAGCTCCGGCCTCCAGCCCAGGTTTACGGTGCCGATAGGGCCGTTACGCTGTTTGGCAATAATGACCTCCGCCACATTGGGCGTATCTGTGTCTTTATTATAATAATCGTCCCTATACAGGAACATGACCACGTCCGCGTCCTGCTCAATGGCTCCCGACTCACGCAGGTCCGAAAGCATGGGCCTGTGGTCCGTCCTGGATTCGCAGGCACGGGAAAGCTGGGACAGGGCGATGACCGGGGCGTTGAGCTCACGGGCCAGGGCCTTTAAGGAACGGGAGATCTCCGAGATCTCCTGCTGGCGGTTGTCGCCGTTTTTCGCGCTTCCGGTCATCAGCTGGAGGTAGTCGATCATCACCAGATCCAGGCCGTATTCCAGCTTCACCTTCCGGCATTTGGACCGCAGCTCCATAACGGAGATACCCGGGGTATCGTCGATGATCAGCTTTGAATTCCCGATGGTGCCGATGCCCTCTACCACTGCGTCCCAGTCGGCGTCTGTCAGCGTTCCCGTCCGCAGCTTCTGGGAATCCACGTTGGACTCCATAGCAAGCATTCGGTTCACCAGCTGCTCTTTGGACATCTCCAGACTGAAAATCAGACACGTTTTCTGGCGGCGCACCGCGATATAATCCGCTATATTCAGTACAAAGGCCGTCTTTCCCATGGACGGGCGGGCGGCGATGAGGATCAGGTCCGACGGCTGGAGGCCCGACATCCGGTAGTCCAGATCGATGAAGCCGGTAGCCAGTCCTGTCACTGTGGATTTGGAACGGGTGGCCTGCTCGATCTTATCCAGAACATTCAAGGCCACCTGGCGGATGGGGACAAAATCGCCGCCGGTCCGGCTCTGGAGCAGATGGAAGATCTGTTTTTCCGTGTCTGCCAGGATCGTATCCAGCGGCTCCTTTCCCGCATAGCAGGAATTGGCGATCTTTTCGTTGATCTTGATCAGGCGGCGAAGGACCGCCTTCTCGTGGACAATGGCGGCATAGGACCGCACATTGGCCGACGTGGGCACCGTAGCCATGATGTCCCGGACGGCGTCCAGGCTGCATACCTCCGGCGGCACATCCTTTTCCTTCAGCCGGTTCTGGAGAGTCACCAGGTCCACCGGCTGGCCTTCGTTAAACAGCTCCACCATGGTCTCGAACATGACGCCGTACTGGCGCTGGTAAAACTCATCGGCCACGACGCTCTCTGATGCGGCGATGATCGCATCCCGGTCCATCAGCATGGCGCCGATGACCGACTGCTCCGCCTCCACGCTGTGGGGGAGCACCCGCTTTACTAACGCTTCTTCCATATCCTTACGCCTCTGTCACCTTGACTCTCAGCTTTGCAGTTACGTCCTTGTGGAGCTTAATGGGCACCTCAAAGGTTCCAAGGCTGCGGATGGGATCCGTTAAGACCATTTTCTTCTTATCAATATCCAGATGTAACTGGTCGGCCGCCGCCTTGGCGATCTCCTTTGTGGAAACGGAGCCAAAGGTCCTTCCGCCCTCTCCGGCCTTGATGGAGATTGTCACCGAAAGCTCGTCGATCTTTGCAGCCAGGGCCTTTGCCTCTGCCAGCTGCTCTGCAGCCACCTTGGCTTCGTTGGCCTTCTGGAGCTTCAGATCGTTCAGATTCTTTGTGTTGGCCTCTACGCCCAACTTCTTCGGCAGGATAAAGTTTCTTGCATATCCGTCGTTGACCTTTACGATCTGTCCTTTTTTTCCAAGTGCCTTTACATCCTCTAATAATACAACTTCCACGTTAAAATTCTCCTTTCTGTTTCATCGCCAGGATCACATCTTTGATCTTTTCCTTTGCCTCCTCCACAGTCGCTCCGGGAAGCTGGGCTCCGGCGATGGTCCTGTGTCCGCCTCCGCCCAGCTTTTCCATCATTACCTGGACGTTGATCTCATCAATGGAGCGGGCGCTGACATAGATCTTTCCGTTATAGGGGGTCAAGACCACAGAGGCCTTGATGCCGATGATATCCAGAAGCTCGTTGGCCGCCTGGGCCCCAACCACCGTGGGACTTTCCACATTCTCTGCCGGACATACGCTGATGGCAAAGGCTCCCTCAAAGACCTCAGCCTGACGGACTGCCTCGGCCCTGGCCTTGTAATCCTCCATTTTATCCCGGAACAGCTTCCTTACCCTGGTCACATCAGCGCCGTTCCTCCTTAAGAACGCCGCGGCCTCGAAGGTCCTGACTCCTGCCTGGTTTGTGAAATTATTGGTATCGATGACGATACCGGCGTACATGGCGTCGGCCTCCAGGGATTTGATCCGGATGCTGTCCGTCACATACTGCAGGATCTCCGCCACCAGCTCACAGGCCGAGGAGGCATAGGGCTCCACATAGGATAAGGTAGCGTTGCTGATGATCTCGCTGGACTGGCGGTGATGGTCGATGACCACAATGGTCTTTACCAGATTTAAAAGCTGGGGCTCTTCCGTATAGCTGGGGCGGTTCACATCCACCACCACAAGGGCTGTGGACGGGTCCGCCAGCTCCGCCGCATCGTCTCCCATCAGGAACAGATCCTGGGGATAATCGCTGTTATTGATAAACCGGTCCATCATGGGCCGTACCGATGAGGTGACCTCGTTGATGACGATATGGGCCTTTTTCCCAAGGGCTGCGGCGATCCGGTACACGCCGATGGCAGAACCGAAGGAGTCGATGTCCCCGATCTTGTGGCCCATGATAAGAAGCCGGTCCTTGGTCTCCAGGAGCTCCCGGAGGGCATGGGCCTTTACTCTGGCCTTAACACGGGTGGTCTTCTCCAGCTGCTGGGATTTTCCTCCATAATACTGGATCTTTTCCCCGTTCTTCACCACGGCCTGGTCGCCGCCGCGTCCCAGGGCCATGTCGATGGCGGTCCGGGCGTACTCATAGTTGCGGATATACGTATCGCCGTTGATGCCGATCCCGATACTTAAGGTAACGGCCATTTCATTTCCGATATTAACGGTCTTTACATCCTCCAGGAGGCTGAACCGCTCCGCCTCCAGGGACGGCATATATTTCTGCTCGATGGCAAAGAAATATTTGTCCTTTTCCATCTTTTTCACGATGCCGTTGACCCCGGAAATATATTTGCTGACCTTCCGGTCGATGAGGGCCACCAAAAGCGACCGGCGCACCTCCTCCACGCTCTCCAGCGCTTCGTCATAGTTATCCAGATAAATAAGGCCCGCTACCATTTTCTGATCCGTGATGGCCTGCATATATTCATGGATCTCTGTCTCGTCATAAAGGTATACGGCCAACACCTGCTGCTCCGTCTTCTGGCCCGGCGCAGCGGAAAGCAGGCCGCTGTCTGACTGGATCGTCACACGCTTTATAGAGGCCCTGTAAATGGCTCCCCCATACGCGCACTGGACCTCCAGGGCATGGTCCATTTTTTCCAGGCCTTCCTCTGTGATCTCCGGGAACAGGGCCGTAAGGCTCCGCCTGGCGCTCTTTTCATCCTTGATCACCGCAGAAAACGCCCGGTTGGTCCACAAAAGGCGTCCCGCTTCATCGGCGATGCCGTAAGGCAGCTCCATGGAAGCCATCAGGTTCTTCTGGCTCTGGTCAAAATCCGCGGCAAAGCCCACAAGCCCTGTCAGGATCCGCTTTTTTCCATACCAGAAGAGGACCCCCGCGCAGAATGCATACAGGACCGTAAACACGGCCATGACCATACCGGCTTTGCCGGAAACCAGGCCCACTGCCCCATTGGCGCAGAGGACCAGGACCGAAAGTACCACGGGCCACTGCATGTATTTCTGCAGCACATTCCTGACCTTTTTATTCTCTTTCATGCTTTTCTCCTATTTCCAGGCCCCTGTGGACCATGGCAGAACAACAACGCAAAATTCCTTATATGTCCTCCATTATATCATATCCCGCCTTGTTTGTAAATTTTAACCGTGCTTTTCGTATGGCTTTGTACGGTTTCTGCAAGGGAAGCTTCCATTTTTCTTTTTCATTTCATTTAGAGGACATTTATTATATATTTGGACGGCAAAACGATAATTTCTCTTTTTTTATGTTATCATTTGAATATACAATCATTTTCTTTTACAAAATTCCCAAATTATAAAATCAATCGCCAAAGGAGGGATCTTATGAAAAAACGAATATTTGAATATTCCGTCTTCCTGTGTATTATGGCAGGCTTTCTTGCAAATACAAACTCATTAACGCTGTTTTTTGATGCCGAATCCATCTGGGGCAGTGGCTTTGGCAAAGCACTCACGGATCTGGGCAATCAGACCAGAACTGCGATTGCTCCCGGACTTGCCGCTGGGTTTGTTATTCTTATCATGAACGGCCAACTGCATCTCTGGCAGGGGTGCCTTCTCTGCCTGTCTATCCCCTTTTTTGACACCCTGTTCATGAATGTTTTTATGCCATTTTTAAGAATCCTTTTCATGTCAGAACCCGCCTCCATAAATCTGTATGCGGTATTTTCCAATTATACCCTGTTTCTATCCTATACTTTTCCCGTTTTCTTTATTGCACTGGTTTTTTATGGTATTTCTGCAAAAAAACATTTTATCACCATTCCATGTATTATATGGAATGCAGGCTGGTACTTCCTTTTAAACCTAATTCCTCCATTTTTTCCAAAATATGATTTCAGCCAAATGGGTATGGACATGGGAGCAGCTACGAAACGTTTTTTGCTTTACGGATTATCCTATCTGGCTATTATACTGTTAGTTTTCTTTACTCTTTATGATATACAGATACATTCCAAAGCCAGAACAAATGTAAAATAAAACCATCAAAATACAGCAGGTCATTCACACACCGAAATTGCACTGCCGGGGTTTCTGGACGAGAGCCTGGCAGTGCCAGCCGCAGACTCACTCCAGTCTCATTCTCCCCTATCAGCTGAATATTACCGTCTTTAAGTCATGAACCACCAGTTCAACTGGTGGTTTGATTATGCCCCTATAAGGGGCCTATGCCTGCAACGCCTGAAAGGCGGATGCCTCAA